>JANTHQ010000477.1 GCA_024762375.1 Anaerolineaceae bacterium | reverse complement strand
GTTGGTGCTGTATCGCTGGTGGAATGTCGCCAGCCCCACATGAAAACGATAATTGCTCAAATCGGTGTAAAATCGCCCCAACGCTTCACCGAACAATAATCCTTTGTAAACAATTGTGCGGTTTGACAGCGAGCAAACATACAAATCCACATCTGCGGTGCGGGCTTCTTTTTCCATCATTCGGCGCGCCAAATACAATTTGCGCTCAAATTCCGCCGCAGAGATGCCGTCACTCGGCGCAATGAGCGCCTGCAAAATGGTCGGTTTGGTCGCTTCCGCCTGCGGGCCGAGAACTTTTAATTCCTGGGGCACATCGCGCCACATCAGCAGTGACAATCCCATTTCCGGGCGCGCCAAAATTGACTCAACCAGCCGTAACCCGGCTTTTGCTTCGTCCGCATCACGCGAAAAAAAGAATTGCCCCACGGCCAGATATCCGGGAAGTGGTGCGGGAATATGACGTTGTTCCAACTCTTCAGCGAAAAAATCGTGGGGAAGTTGGCATAAAATGCCTGCCCCGTCAGAGGTTTTCCCATCGGCCAAAATGCCGCCCCGATGGGCAAGGTTTGACAAGGCTTTGAGTGCCAGCGGCAAAATATCGGGGTGGGGTTTGCCATCCACATATGCCACAAATCCGATACCGCACGCATCATGCTCAAACTGCGGGGTGTACAATGTATTTCCAATTGGTTGATAGCCGGCGAATCCGGCAAAATGCTGGTGATTCACAAGGCCTCCTCTCTCGGGCGCACGCGTCCGAATCAAAATAAAACTGTCGAGGGGACGACCCTGTCACAAAACAACGCTGTTTTTTCCCTCAAGTGATTTCAATGATGAGTTGGCGTATTGTAACATAAGGAAAAATAAAAATCAACAGAAATTTTTGATTGACCGGAGAGAATAATTTTTCGATTGAAGGTTGTCAGAAAAAACAAAAAATCTTGCATAAAAGCAAGATTTCTGAAATGGGAGGTGAAAAAGTGAGCCGTCCGGGACTCGAACCCGAAACCCTCTGCTTAAAAGGCAGATGCTCTACCGATTGAGCTAACGGCTCGCACACAAATTTATGGCACTATTGTATTGATTTTTTCTTTTTAGGCAAGTTCATTATTTCAATCTGCGTGCCCGCCGGGGCTCAATTGCGAAAGCCGACACATCACGCTAAAATGACACCATCTTGTCTGATGGATGTTACATTTATGCGTAAATTTTTGGCAATTGCCAGTATCATATTTTTAGCCACGGCGTGTCGGCCTCAATCGACATCGCCGGTGCCAACCCCCACACCGACCGTGCTGCCACCGCTGGCTCGGGTGGTTGACATCGAACCGGATGCAATTGTTGTTCCCATCCCGATTGACCCGCCGAGTTTTAACGCCTATATCAACGATACCGGTTACGAGGAACTCATCGGCGAATTGGTGTTCGGCGCGCTGGCAGAAATTGGGCCCGACGGCACGTTTTATCCCGAACTCGCCACCGAAATTCCTTCTCCCGAAAATGGCGGCGTGAGCGACGACGGCTTGACCGTGACGTGGCATCTGCGTCCCGGTATTTTGTGGAGCGATGGCGAACCATTTACCGCCGCCGATGTGGTTTTTACTTGGGATTCTCTGCGGCAGAGCGGCATTTATGCGCCGGGTTTCGACCTGATTACCGCTATTGACACACCCGATGACTTTACGGCAATCGTGCATTATAGCGAATTTTACCCCAATTACCGACTACAATTCGGCGGTGAAGGCACCGGTATTTTCCCCGCGCATCAGTGCGGCGACCCCGGCCAAATGCTCACGTGGGATTGCAACGAAAACCCCGTGAGTGTGGGGCCTTTTGTGCTGGCCGAATGGGCTCGCGGTGAGCGGCTGGTGTTCAATCCGAACCCAAATTACTGGGTTCCGGAACGCCCGCGGGCGGCTCAGTTGGTGTTCACTGTGGAGGCAGACCCGGAACGGCGCGAGCGACTGCTGAAACGGGATGAAGCGCATCTCGATATGTGGGTCGAGGAACCCCAATTGTCGCGGTATGATGCCGAAGAAACGGTGGCGGTCGCGGCGACGAATCCGCCGCGATTTGTGCTGCAGTTGGTACCGAACTTAAGCCGGTATGGCTCGGCGGATGCGGCGCAACCGAATCCGTTTTTGGCTGATGTGCGGGTGCGTCAGGCTATTCGATATGCCATCAACGTGCCGCAATTGAATGAAGACGCATTCAACAATCGTGCCGTGCCGGTAACCGGTGAGTTGCAGCGACTGGGCTGCTCGGTCGAGCCGTATCGATTCGATTTGCAAAAGGCGAAAAATCTGCTGGCCGATGCCGGATGGACCGATGAGGACGGCGACGGCACGCGCGAGTGCCACGGCTGCCGTTTCGCAGATGAAGGGACGCCGCTGGAATTCGACAGCTACTATTATGCTGAATTTGGCGACTCGCTGGCGAAAGCCCATCGAACCATTGAAAAGATGCTGTATGAAGCCGGAATCAATATTCACCCCAAACC
>JANTHQ010000476.1 GCA_024762375.1 Anaerolineaceae bacterium | reverse complement strand
ATCAATGCCTGCGCCGAACCATCCGTAACGGCATCCACTGTTTCAAAATAATCGTTCCCCACCTGAATGCGAATTCCACCACCCGGCACAGAATGAATTTTCATTTCGGTGGCGACACCGTGCGCCACCAGTTTTTTCTGCAAAATTTCGTCAATCTGTTCTGCCAGATTGAACGACGGCGGCGCAATCGGCTCTTCGTTTTTCTTCTCTTTTCGCCGCCCAAACCCCCATTTCGGTGCAGATGGTTCTGCCTTTGCGCCGGTGGGCGCCGTCGGACGGGCCATACGCGCCTGCGAATCCAGTTCATCCAAAAATTGCTGACGCTGTGCCAGCACATCCGCAGAAACTGCACTGTTGGTCACGATCGGTGCGGCAGTTGCGGATTCTTTTGATTGCCATGGGGTGATGTTTACCGTCGGAATGGGGATAGATTTTGTGCCGTCGGCTGTGGCGATGATTCCGCGCGTGAAGTTCAACAGTGCAGCGGCACTTTCTAAAATGCGCTGGCCAATCGTGCGCGATGAAATTGCTTGCAATGTTTGGTATCGCACGCCGTCCACCTCGACCACAATCTGCCGGGTGTCGCGCATCATCAGCACGCGCAATAGCTCCACTGTGTCGGTGGTGGGTGCCGGTGGGGGAGTTGGTGACGGGGTGCGGGGCGTTTTTTCGGGGGGAGATGGTTGTCCATACGATTTGAGTAGTGGCATGGGTTCGGGCCCTCCTTTGCCAGACACCGGCTCGACCGCAGGTGGCACGGGGCGATGCCGTTTTCGCCAATTGCGCACCGAAAATACCAGCGCAACCACAAAAATCACGCCGAACATCAGCGCGCCCGCGCCGGCAAATATCATCATCTGAACCAGTTGTTGGTTATCCAGTGTGCCGATATCCATAAGCTTCGTTTACAGTATAAGGCATCTGTCTTGCTGATTCAATAAGGTTTTCCCTGAAAAACTCGGTGCTTCTCCCCGACTCATACCATTTCTGTCAGTGCAGAAACACCTTCCAGCACATCGGTGTTGAAATGCAACCGCAATACCCGGCGTCCACTCGCCTGCAATGCCTGAAAATCGCCCAGCGCTTGCGCCGCGATGAGCACGCCGAATGTGTATGCTTCGCCGGGGATGGGAACATCGAATGCGGGCTGGTGGGTAATTTGCAGGAACAGGCCTTTGTTGTTGCCGCCTTTGTGCAGTTGCCCGGTAGAATGCAGAAATCTCGGGCCGTAACCCACCGTCACCGCCACGCCCAGTTTATCGCGCAGGTTGCGCTGCAAATTCATCAACGCGTTATCCATGGCGGTGCTGGGCGGCACATACGCCATAATTGCGATATAGTTGTGCGGTGCGGCCAGCGCTTCGAAGTTTGCAAGCACATCTGCCACCGTTCCGGTATGACCCATATCGCCATACACTTCGATGCCGTTTTCAACCAGCACCGGCGAATCAATTGGAATGCGCCCGGTTTCCTGATATGTCGCCATTAATTCGCGGGCTTTGACTTTCGCTTCTTCCACATTGGGCTGGTCGAACGGGTTGATGGAGAGCACTGCACCCGCCGCCGCCGTTGCCAATTCCCAGCGGAAAAATTCCTGCGCGATGTCATACCGGCTGTTTAATGTAATTTCGATGACCGGATGCCCGGCGAGTTTCAGCGTTTCTATCTCTTTGTCCAACAAATCAACATCATCACCCGCCAAACGCAAATAGGCGAAAACCCGGTCATCGCCGTAATGTTCCAATGTTGCCAGCGGTTCGTTGGCGACGGGCAGAATGCCAGTTTTGCGTTTTCCGGTACTTTCGGCGACAAGTTGTTCCACCCATACCGCAAACGGGGCAACGGCAGGCGACGCCAAAAATGTGAGTTTATCGCGTGCCGCCAGCGCGAGTTCGCCCAGTGCCGCACCGAGTATCAACGCGGGGTTTTTCAGTGCCGAAACGGATTCATCGCAGGCGTCAACCATCGTCATGGCGTGTTTGAGCAGTTTGTCCATATCCACACCAATCAGCGCGGCGGGAACTAATCCGAAATATGTCAGCGCAGAATACCGCCCGCCCACTTCCGGCGGCGATGAAAACACCCGGCGGAAACCATTTTCCTCCGCCAGCGTTTGCAATTTTGAGCCGGGGTCAGTGATGGCGACAAACTGCTCACCCGGATTGTCGGTTATTTCGCTGACGCGGTGAAAAAAGTATTTGAAAAAAGACATCGTTTCTACCGTGCCGCCCGATTTGCTGGCAACCAGAAAGATAGTGTGCGCCAAATCGAGCCGGTCGGCAAGCAGTTGCACCGCTTCGGGGTTGGTGCTGTCGAGCACGCTGAGCGCGGGATAGCCGGGGGCGTTGCCGAAAATGGACATCATCACTTCCGGCGCGAGACTGCTACCGCCCATGCCCAGCAGTACCACTTCTTTAAAACCGGCATCGCGTACTTCGGCGGCAAACGCGGTGAGGGTTGCCACTTCGGCGCGCATTTCCTGCGGGATGGTCAGCCATCCC
>JANTHQ010000475.1 GCA_024762375.1 Anaerolineaceae bacterium | reverse complement strand
CGCGCCGCAGTTCGAACCCGTGCCCATCGTCGCCGATGACGCCCAGCGCGATGACTTTTGCGCCCAGTGTACGCAGATTGGCGGCAACTGTGCCCGCCGCGCCGGGGCTGATGCGCCGCTCGATGACCTGATATGCTTCCAGCCCTGTTTCCAGCGATGTTTCGCTGAGGGTGCGGTCGAGCAGCAGATATTCATCCACAAAAAAATCGCCGAGCACCAGCACGGTTTTTTCGGAAAACCGCGATAGCAGGGTGGTGAGCCGTTTTCGGTTCAGGGTTTTGGGTTCAAGGTTCAAGGTTCAAAATTTAAAGTTGCAGAGTTTCAAAGTTGCAGGGTTGCAGAATAGCGATCAGTAAATCGTTAGGCTCTGTTGACGTTTCAATGTTTGCCGGGATAAACGCATCCTGAGTAGCGATTTGCGGAGCAAATCACGTATCGAAGGGCGTTTATCCCGTCGATTTCCACCCTTCGATACGCCCTGCGGGCTACTCAGGGTGAAAAATCGACAAACGTCAACAGAACAGCCGCTAATCTCCAATTTCCAATCTCAAAAATGTGGCAATACCCGCCGATACAGCGTGCTCATCGTGGCGCGATGGTCGCCGCGAATGTAAAAACTTTCGCCGCCATCGGCTACGGTGCGCACCAAAATGGTTTTGTACGGGCGGAAGTAATACAGGTAGTCGGTTTTGGGCGCTTCGTGATGCACGCTGTCTTCCGGCAGCGGAATCAAATCGAACACAGCGGTGGTAAAATGCCGAATTTCCTCGCCGTGCTGGAAGGCGACATTCCGTGCCATCGAAAGTGCCTTTAAATACACTTCCGGCCCCATCACCGATGTGCCGAAATTGAGCATCACCCCGCCTTCCAACTGCGAAATGGTGTGTGCGAATACCAGAAAATCGTGGTACGACCCCGCGCCGAGTGCGCCGCCGTCGCAATTAGGGTGTTCGTGGATGATATCATACCCGATGCCGATGTGCACCGTCACCGGCACACGCAGGCGATAGGCGTTGCCCACCACACTCACATCTTTGTGGGGGAATTGGCTTTCGGCGATGGCGCGTCCCACCCCTTCGCCATAGCCGATGCCGTCGCGCACGGCATCCGCCACAATTTGGTTGATGTCTCCCGTTTCTTGCCACAGCCCGAATTGCCCTTCTTGAATATAGCGTGCCACGCTTTCTGTGGTCGCGCCGATGCGCGCCATTTCATAATCGTGGATGGGGCCTGCGCCGTTCATCGCAATATGGGTGATGATACCGCGTTCCATCATATCAATCAAAAATCGAGACAGCCCGGTTTTGATGACGTGTGCGCCCATCATCAGCACTACCGGGCGATTGTTTTTGCGGGCACGCACCACGCGCTCGGCGATGATTGCCAGATTCGGGTCATTGCACAGCGGAATGTCGGCATCGAGCGGCAGCACGTCGGCAATGGTCATATCGTGGTGACGGGCTTCCAGTGGCAAAAGTTTCAGTTGACTGCGGTCGAAAAGAGGGTAGGGGGTCATAGGTTCACGTTCCGTGTTTAGGGTTTTATGTTTCAGGTTTCAAAATTGCAGAAAGTTGTCAGTTTTCAGCCGGTCGTTTCAAGTTCCAAATCACGCATCGCCAATTGCCAATAACCGATTTCCGGTTTCCGGTTTCCAGAAAATTATCAGCACGGGCAGCAATAATATCGAAACACCGATGATGTGCCCTAGTAGAGCGTTCTCGAGCAGGACGGGAAACCACACCCGCACGATTTCAAAATATGGGATGACCAGCATGGCCGTGAAAGTGAATGTGGCTGTGGCGCGAAATTCGCGGCTGCGGCTGCCGAACAGCACTGCCAGCGCGAAACTCCACAGCAGATACCAGCCGTGGAACACCGGCGCAACGAGCGCCACATACCAAAAAAGCGCCGTCCAGCCGAGCCGCAGCGGCGTTTCGAGATAGTCTATTCGGGGATAGAGCCGCCACGCCTGCCAGCCGACAATTGCCGCCCACAGCCCGTACAGTGTCCAGCGCATCACGCTGAATGCCGTATTTGTGCCGAGCCGGCCTTCCAGCGCCAGCACGCCGGTTGCCATTAAACTGCGCCCCGCACCGTGACCGGCTTGCAGTACCGCCCAATCATCCCAACCGGGAAACATCGGCAGTATCGGCACGACAATCATCAGCGTAAAAATGGCGACATACCACACGGCGGCAGTATATCGGTGAAATTTGGTGGGGAGTTTGAGCGTCAGATAGACAATTAAAAATGGGGCAAAAAGGATGGTGATGAATTTTACCAGCACACTCAGTGCCAAAAACAGCAACGACAGATGGTCTTTGCCGCGCACCATCGCCCACACCGCGCCGAGCAGAAACGCGATCATCACCATATCGTTGTGGGCATTTTGTGCCGTTTCCAGCAGCACCAGCGGATTCCACGCGAAGGCGACCTGCCCCCACACTTTCCATTCGGGATGAATCACGCTCAAAATATCGCCGATGAGCCAGATGGTTGCGA
>JANTHQ010000474.1 GCA_024762375.1 Anaerolineaceae bacterium | reverse complement strand
ATCTGCCGTTGATACTGAAAAACGCGGGGGGGAGTGCTCCCACCGCAGGTTTCTGGCAATCAAACACCGGCGATGAGTTTTATGTAACCACCGACCGAGCGTATGTTGATGATTTCGCCATTCACATTTCCACAACAAGCTGTGGCAATTATAAAATCACCCACAACCCCCAAGAGCCAATTTCCAACGACCAATTTTCATTCACCGGAAGTTTTTACGCTTCCGGAACATTCAACTCATCCACCGGCGCCAGCGGCACCGATGGACTCGACAATTTTTACATCAGCGGGTGCGGTTACATCAATGGCGGCCCGTGGAGTTGGGATGCGACATGGCAGAATAGTTCGCAGCCCAGAGTATTGGATGCCGCCGTGGTTCAGCCGGACGATGGTGGGCCGTTTCATTCGCGCCGTAGTGATATAATTGTCACCCAAACACCATAAGAATCACAAGGGCGGCTCGTTGTGAGCCGCCCCGTTATGACATATCATCGCAGTACCGGTGTGCCACTTTTTTAACGTTTTCTACTTCACCGCTTGCCCATCGACCGCGCAGAGCACCACCGATTGCCCGGTGTCTGTGTGATATTCGTACACTTTGCCGCCCGCTTTCACTTCGATGAGATAGCCGGGGGTAATTACCTGCGCGTACATCATACCCGGACGCGGGCAGCCGAGACTGGCATCGCGCCATTGCTGTGCAGTCGCTTGCAACACTTGCACATCATCGGCGGAAAGAGTGGTGTTGTCTGCTAAAAGTTGTTTGGTCACCAGTTCGACCATTTTTGCGGCGGTGTCATCCAATTTGGCTGTGTCCATCGCTGTCTCTCCCCCAATTTCCGTTTTGAGCGCCGCCACCGGCGAAACCGGCGTCGCCACCGGCGAAACACTTTCTTCTGCCGCAACACTGTTCGAGCCGCCGGCAATCGGAATCATCACCTGCTGTTTGGTTGCTTGCGGCACAGGCGTTTCAGTTTGCGGCGCAGCAACCGATTCGGCCTGCTGAGGGGCTACTTTCTGACCGCACGCAGCAACGCTTATCGCCAAAATTATCAAAATTAAAATGACTGTCCACTTTTTCATTGTTCACCTCAATGGTATTTGCATCTATCTGTATGACGTTATTTTACCCGTTGAGGTTCCATACGCAACTATCGCCCCCAGCCGAGCGCGCGCTCATCGTTAAACGCATACACGATCGACAATTGGTCATTCACCGCGTCGCTGAACATGGGGCGCTGGTTTGTGCCATCCACATTCATCACCCATACTTCCCATCGACCGGTGCGGTCGGTGAGAAACGCAATTTCCGTGCTGTCCGGCGAAAACACCGGCGCGACATTATTCCACACCGGTTTACCCTCTGCCGCAGTAACCCACAGCGGCGTTTCGGTGAGCCGCACACGACCGCTGCCATCGGCATTCAACCGGTGAATATCCCAGTGGCTATCCTGCCGGTATGTCACGGCGATAAACCGCCCGTCCGGCGAAAATACCGGCGCACGGTCATTCGGGTCATTGGTCAGTGGTTCAGCTGTACCGCGATTCACATCGGTGGCAACCAGCCCGCTGCCACCCACCGCACTGACAACTCGCCACGGGTTCGCGGGGTCCCACACCGGAGACATGGCATACTGCCCGGCGGGCATATCTTCAAACGAGCCATCCGACACGTTGATGACCCGCAATTGCCAGTGGGCATCTGGGGGCATCCACCAGCACAAATACGGCACGGGATGCCCATTCACAAACCGAATTTCGGTTTCGATGTCATACGCTTGCCAATAGTTGATGTTCGGCTCGCCTTTCGTCAAATCATGGCATTCGCGGCTGGGGTGCAGCGTGCCGCCGCGCTGAAAAGTCACCGCGAGTTTTTGGCTGTCCGGCGACCAGCTCGGACTTTTTACCTGCCGAATCTCTCCGGCGATGGGACGTTCGCCGCTGCCATCGGTGTTGACGACATACACCGTGCCTTCCGCACCCTGCCAGCGGGTAAACGCCACCCGGTTGCCGTCGGGCGACAGTGCGGGGTCGATGCCGCTGGTGACGCGGTGCAATCCCGAACCATCGCGGTTGAGCATCATAATATCGCCGCCGCTTTTCAGTTGAACCAGCAGTCGTCCGCCACTTGAAACGGTTTTTTGGGCTGATGCGCTCGGCTGCGCCACAGCCTTTTCGGGTGCGGTTGGCGAGCCTGTCATATCCAGAAATGCCGGGTTCACCCAGCCAACCGTTCCGGCTGCTGTGCGAACCTGCACCCAACCGGTAGTTTCACTTTTTTGCAGAATTTCTACCGTATCGCCTTTGTGGATTTCTTCCAAAATGACATCACCCGCACCATTTCGCACGTTCAACCCGTAACTGGTCACCGTGCCGAAAGTACCCGGCACCGGTGTTGCGGTGGGGGGCAGTGGGGTCGCAGTGGGCGTAGCTGTCTCGGCGGGCGCGGCCGTTGCGGTGGCGGTGGCAGCGGCTTCTGTTGCCGGAGTAAATTGCTGCCCTGCCATAGC
>JANTHQ010000473.1 GCA_024762375.1 Anaerolineaceae bacterium | reverse complement strand
CATTCGCTTTCGGGGGCGGAAATATCGGATTCGGTGGAAAAGTTGAGCCATGCCACATAATTTTCGGTGGGGGCATGTTCATCCGGCCGCCAATCCATGTTGACCGACAGCGCATTCCGCGCCATCACCTGCGCCGTGTGCCGGTAATCCTCGCCGGACATGCCCACCGAATCGAGCAAAATTTGATTCGCCCCATAACTGACACCTGTGCCCCAAAACGGCGTGCCATCCGCGCCGATGAGCCACCATGCGCCGGATGAATCCTGCGCCACAGTTGCGCCCCATTCGGCGGGCGCGGGCGGAAGTTTCGGCGGGGCAGCGGTTTCGATGGGCGGCGCGGCGAAGCGGTCGGCGGGGTCGAGCCGGGCGACATCTGCGGCGGAAAGCGGGGTGAGCGCCATGTCATCCACCCACAGCGTGCCGGGCGAATTGTCGAGCGAGACGCTGGCGGTGATTTTTTCGGCTTGATTCGGCGGGGAAATCAGCAGCGCCACCCGCCGCCATTCGCCGGAAACGCCATCGCCCGCATAAAAAGTATCGGTGCCGAGTCCGGAAGCGGTCAATTGTTTGCCGTCGCCATCAAAATATTTCAGCCGAAAAAGGACGTGCCCCGCCGCGACATTTTCCGTGCGCAGCCATGCCGTCAGCAGCAGATTTTCGCCGGGTGTGGGCAAATCCAATTTATCCGATTCGACAATCACCCGGTCTTTCCATGCGCTGTCGGAATTGAAACCGTTCAGCACGTTGGCAATCCGAATGGCGCGATTGCCGCTGTGCGCGGTGGCGGGGTCGTTTTCCCAGCCGAATTCCCATGTGCGCTCGCCGGTGAGCGCCGGTTTTTTCACATGCCACCCCGTTGGGGCAAGCATGCCATCTTCAAATTCCCCGTTCGGCAGCAGGTTTTCGCGCCCGTCGAGTGCAAAACATGCCGTGTTGTGCCGAATTGCAATCGGCCCGGCGATGTATGCTTTTTGCACCTGTGAGCCGTCATCCACCGTGGCATACACCCAATAATCGCCGTTCGGCACGGTGGCGGTGTGCCATTCAAATTGATTGAACGGGTCGGCGGCGGGAATACCGGCGACAATCAGCGTACCGTCAAAACCGCTGCCATCCGAATCGAAAAAGAGAGAAATCGTGCGCCCCGGCCGGTCGCCATCCGTCCATGCGATGGTGGTATGGGTGTCGCCGGTGGGCACGGACGCGGGCGCAACCGGCAGCGGGGTCGCGGTGGGCGTTTCGGCGGGGGTGCAGGCTGCCAGCACGCCGATGATGAATGCCAGTATGAATAAAATCGGTGTTTGGTGATTCGTCATTTGCTATTCGTCACTCCCCGATAGACTGCCAGCACCCGCCGAATCATCTCATCGGGATTGAATTTTTCGTTCACCAGCCGAAATGCCGCCGCGCCAATTTCCGCCGCGGGGGCGGGATTGTCCGCCAGCCAACGCAGCCCTTCCGCCAGCGCGGTCGAATCGGCAAGTGGGGCAAAATACGCGGTGCGCCGGTGTTCCAGCAGCGTCGCCATTCCCCCCACTTCCGACACCAGTAGCGGCAATTTTTGCGCGGCGGCTTCCAACAGCGCATACGGCAACCCTTCCGACAGCGACGGCAGGCAGAAGGCGTTGCACTGCGGCAATATTTCGGAAACATCGTTCCGAAATCCCGCAAAATGGACGATTTCCGCCAGCCCCAGTGATTGCGTTCGCGCCTCCAGCGCGGCACGCTCGCGCCCGTCGCCGATGATGAGCAGTCGCAGGCGCGGATGGGTGTCGTGCACGGCGGCCAGCGCGTCCAGCAGGTGCGAAATACCCTTTACCGGTTCGAGCCGTGCCACCACCGCCACAATCCATGCGTCATCCCCCCAGCCGAGTTCCCGGCGAAAATCGGGCGGAGTGGCGGGGGATTCGGCGGGCGGGCGCAGGCTGTTGTGGATGAGTGCGATTTTTTCGGCGGGGATTCCCGCGCCGCGCAGATAGGTTTCCACCGCTTCCGACACGGCGATGAAACGGGTGTCGGCGGTGTTGAGCAGTTTCAGCACGGCTTCATACGCCATCCCTTTCCGCGAGCCGCCGTGCTCCAGCCGATATGCGCTGTGAACCGTCGCCACCAGCGGCACGCGGGCGAATTTTGCCGCCAAAAAGCCCCAAAACTGCGACTGCACATTATGCGCGTCCACCACCGAAAATCCGCCGCGGCGGATGGCCCGCGCCAGAAAAATCGCCGTGCGGGGGTCGCTGCGCGGATACGGCACGGGCAGCGCGGCCAGATTCGCCGCTGTGAGCCGCCGGTGGAGCGGTGAGCCGTTCAGCACGGCGACGGCATACGGCATGCCGCGTTTCGCCAACAGCGCCGCCGTATCCTGCACGCGCACCTCCGCCCCGCCGAATCGTTTTGCCAAATCTATGATGAGAGGTTTGTTATTGGTCATTGGTCATTGGTCACCTTTCCCCCTCTCCCTAACCCTCTCCCCTATGGGGCGAGGGAAAATCCCCCCTCCCTTGCAGGGAGGGGACAGGG
>JANTHQ010000472.1 GCA_024762375.1 Anaerolineaceae bacterium | reverse complement strand
GTGATGTTTGCCAAAGTTGCGCCAGTCGGTTGAGGCGGAGTTTCTGAGGTAAATGGCGTGGCTTCCAATGTGAGCGCCACAGTTTCACCAAACGTGTTCGTGCCGATGAAAGCCACGTTGTCAGAACCAAGGGTATGGGATTCACCTTTAACATAAACCGCTGCGCCACCCCACGCATTCCCGTCGGTGGTCAGTCCGCTGATGGTAGCATTGCTGCTGTCGGTCAGCGCCAGCCCAACCCCGCCGTTGTTCAGCGCGGTCACATTGGTGACGGTAATCGCCGTCAGCCCGTTAAAATCAATCCCGGAACGACCGCTGTCGGTCACGGTTACATTTTCGATGGTGGCGCGGGCATTCTCGCCCGAAATTTTGATGCCGTAGCCATTATCGGTTGATTGCGGCCCGATAACCGAAAGACTGCGAATGGTGGTGGTCAAATCGCCGCTGATGTCAAACCCGTAACCGATGGCAAGAAAACTGGTATCCACAACCACCCCCGCTTCGCTTTCGCCGGTCAGGGTGATGCTTTTGGTTGAAATGGAAAGGGTTTCGGTGTAAATGCCATTCGCGATATTCACCGTGCCGGCATCGGCAACGGCAATGATACCGTCCTGAATTACCGAAAACGCGTCCACGCCCCAGGTGTGCCCGCCGCTATTCGCGGCAGAATAATCGTCGTCCACCCAAACTTCGGCGGGGGCAGTGTTATCCATCCCCGGTGACGCCGGCCCGCGGGTGGCAGCCGTGCCCGATTGTTCCCAATCGTCACCCGTATCGGTATCAACACCGTTATTTTTCAATGCGATGCTGTATCCCTCGATAGCAGCGGGGCTATTGGTGTTATCCCAATTTAACGAGCCGTTGATGGTTTGCGCCGCACCTTCGTAGGCAATGTAATCCACACCATTGGTACCATCTGTCAGTAGAATCTCATCGCCTCCATTATTCCACACGCTAGTACCGCGACCCCAATACAATTCATACACAGGCGAAGTAACTATGTCTGTCCCGTGCCCCGTGTGAATAACAATATAATCGCCGACACTCGGTGAAATATGTTGCGTAATGCTGTAAGTTGTACCCGAAGCATCTCGAAGTGTCCAGCCGTACATATCCCCTGGTGGGGATACAACATAGAGTTCAACCCATTCGCCATCTGTTTCTGTGCCGATGGGGTCGTACATCACTTCGTTGATGACCACCGTTGGGCCTTGTGCCAATGCAACCACCGGCAGTGAAAACAGAAAAAGAACAACCAAAAATAGTGCGGAAAAATAGCGAGAAAACCTCACGACAAACCTCCTTTTCTCCGATGAAGAAATTTTTTGTACTTGTCGGTTTGAAATAATTCCAAAGCGTTTGTGGCAAGCAAAAAATAAACCTTCCCCATTATAACAAATTCGAGGAAGGTTTGCACATATTTTTGGTTACAAAATAGTTAGAGGCGCGGGGGTAAATAGTACTATAAAAATGAGGATGGTGGCATAGCCGAGTATTTTCCGTCCCCTGCCAATGGGCGCGAGTTCATTCAGTGGCGGCGGATGCCCCACCCCGATAACCAGCACAATCAGCAGTGCCCAGAAAAACCAACCCTGCCAGAAGAAAATACCGATGACAACCATCGCGGCAACGACTACATATCCGGCAATTTTGGTGGCGCGTCCGAACAGCACGTACGCCACGTGTCCGCCATCGAGTTGCCCCACCGGAAACAGGTTGAACGCCGTCACCAGCAATCCCGACCAACCTGCCCACGCCAGCGGGTGCAGAAAAACATCCATCCCGTTGGCGGGCAACGCCTGCCCGAAAATGATTCGTTTTGCCAGCCAGTAAAAAATGGAGTTCCCTTCCATTATAAAACCGCCGCCGGGCGGCAACGGCTCCACCGTGGATTTCATCAACCCGATGATGAGCACCGGCACGGCAACCACCAGCCCCGCCAGCGGCCCGGCAATCCCCACATCGAACAATTGTTTGCGGGTGATGGTCGGCGAGCGGAGTTGGATGAATGCGCCAAACGTGCCCCAAATGGTGGGAAACGGGATAAAATACGGCAGTGTCACTGCAACCTTATGGTATCGTGCGGCAAAATAATGCCCGAATTCGTGCGTGCCCAAAATTGCCAAAAAAGCGATGGTAAATGGCAGCCCTTTCAGCAATCCGGCGGGATTCTCCAGCGGATTGACACCTTCATTCAGTGCGCTCACCGCCAGCACCGAAATGACGGTGATGATGAACAGAATGAGGTTTATCCACGGGTTACTCGGTTTGGGGTGAATCACCCCCGGCATCGCCACCAATTCGATAGCGGTATCGCCGCGGCGCAGCATTGGGGTATATTCCAGCCGCTGCCAGCGCTCGGCGATGGTGGCATACACCTGTTCCGAATCGGGGTACAGCAATTCACCTTCAAAAATGATGGTTCCCTGTGGCTCTTTCGGCGGCACGCGGAGCGTCTCCACCGCGAAAACATCTTCAATTTCCGCGCGGAGCACCCCTACCAGCCCGCCATCCAAAATTCGGTTTA
>JANTHQ010000471.1 GCA_024762375.1 Anaerolineaceae bacterium | reverse complement strand
AAATGGTCGAAAAACGAATACTGCTTTAATGCCGATAACATGCCAATGGGCAGTCCGATAATCAGCGTGATCAAAAATGCAATCGTCATCAATTGCAAGGTGTTGGGCAACCGCTCGCCAATTTCTGCCAAAACCGGACGACGGGTTGTTTGGCTGAACCCCCAATCACCCTGCACAATTTTTGTCACCCACTTTATATATTTGACGTGAATGGGCTGGTTTAACCCCAGTTGTTCTTCCAGCCGAGCCATGTCTTCGGCTGTTAAATTGGGGTTTTCTTCGTATGCGGCCATCGGGCCACCGGGCGTTATTTGAATCAGCACGAAAACGATAATACTGATTACAGCCAGCAACGGGACTGATTGCAGTACACGTCGAATTAAATATGCGGTCATGGAAATACCTTCCGAATGGAAATGTAATTGGGGCAAGACATTGCTGCCTTGCCCCAATCTGCGAGCTTATTTTATTGCGTAACTGACCATTCGCCGGCGTTCCATGTTTGGTTGCCCCATGGATTAACCGAGAAGCCCTGTACACGCGCGCGACTCAGATGAATTTCAGAGCGGTCGTACAGGTAGATATGGGGCAGCCCGGCTGCGATGCGTTCCATCGCCGTTTGGTAGTATTGCTTTCGTGCCTCCAAATCTGGCGTTGAACCGGCGGCTTTGATGGCTTCATCGAATTGCTCATCAATCCAACGGCTGTAATTAAATCCGGAACCGCCATTTGCTTCTGTGGGGATTTTCCAACTGGCAAAATATCCTTCTACGTGCGATTGCGGGTCAACACCGGGGCTGGTGGTGTACATCAAAATATCGAAGTTGCCGTGTTTCCGGAACGCACCACTTGACCACGAACCGAACAATACTGAAGAAGGCACATTTTCAATATAAAGTTCTATCCCCACATCACCCAGCATTTCCAGCAAAACCTGTTCGGTTTGCTCGCGGAGTTTATTGCCGGTGGTCGTTTGAATTTTCAACTTTAACGGTGTACCTTCATCGGCATATTTGCACCCGTGGCATTCGCGCACACCATCACCGTCCTCGTCTGTCCAGCCTGCTTCTTCCAGCAGCGCCATCGCTTTGTCGGGATTGTATTCGCTGGGGGGGATATCGGCCTTTGCCCAACCGATGTTCAGCTCGGTGGTGCCAACTTGCGCCAATCCATACAGCAATTCATCGTTGATAAAGGCTTTATCAATAGCATACTGAATCGCTTCTCGAACTTTGACGTCGCCCAGTGCCCAGTGCGGATGGTTGAGTGGGTCATCGGTAGCATCCAGTGTGGGATCTGCCAAATTCAACAGCAACCTTTCAGTACCGGGGCCGGGACGGCTGTTGACCACCACATCCGGTTCATTTTCAAATTCGGGCACATCGGCTTCGCTTACATCCCATAAAATATCGATTTCGCCGGTACGAATCAACGCTTTACCGACTTCTCGGCTGGGGATAATGCGAATGATTAATTTATCCAATTTTGGATATTCGGGGTAATCGCGGTAATTTTCGTTGGGAACATACGTGATGTGATCGCCGGAGACCCATTCTTGAATTTTGAAGGGGCCGGTACCAATGGGATGCCAGTTGTACACCCATTTTTGCATTTCTTCGGGGGCTCCGGTGGCATGACGGGGCATAATGCCATGCGATTCGCTGAAAAGGCTGAGGTACGGTGCGTAAAATTCGGCAAAGTTTACCTTGACGGTATAGTCATCGGGACATTCTACACTTTCAATTTTGTCGTAACCGGTGGTACTGACCGCGCCGCTATCGGGGTTGGTAATGGCTTCGTAAGTAAACAGTACATCGTCACACGTTACCGGTTGCCCATCCGACCACAGCACGCCTTTTTTCAAGTTGTACGTTACGTGCATGCCATCTTCTGATACTAAACCATTCTGTACGGTAGGTACTTCTTCTGCCAGTAACGGATAGCGATTGCCATCTGGGTCAATGCCCAATAGACCTTCAATTACCGGGGTGTAGGCTTCTTCTGCCGCAAATTGAGTTGCAATGTACGGATTCAAAATCTGCGGTTCTTGGTATAACCCAAACACAACTTGCCCGCCGCTTGGCGCTGCTGTAGCTGTCACAACAACTTCAACCTGCTTCTCAACCTCTTTAGTAACAACCTTTTCAACCTCTTTGGTAACAACCTTTTCAACCTCCACCGTTTGCACAACTGTAACGGTTTCCGGGGTCGGCTGCGAACCACAAGCCGCTAGCACAGCCATCATAACGATTAAAACCAATACACCAACAACTAAAAAACTATGAGATTTCATAAATTCCCTCCCCGTGGAATAAGTAAATCTTATGTCGTTAACAATGTGTTTTATTCGATAACCACACCTCCTTACAAAATGTTCTTTGGAATTTGTTGATAGAGCACAAAACATTGCCCTACAACAACGGAAACACATCACAACACGATGCGGTCGGTTAAATATAAAATCATCCGGAACCAGTTAATCTTCTTGATAAAAACTCGATTATAAAGTTTGTTTATGGTATTGAAAA
>JANTHQ010000470.1 GCA_024762375.1 Anaerolineaceae bacterium | reverse complement strand
GGAAGCGGGGAAAACGCATCCTGAGTAGCGGTTCGCACCGCGAACCGCGTATCGAAGGGCGTTTTTCCCCGCCGATTTCACCCTTCGATACGCCCTGTGGGCTACTCAGGATGAAACCGGCTGTCCGGCCTGTACAGCAGTTTGTCACGCCGGAGACGTGACCTACCCAATTTCCGACAACAGCAATCCGGCCACCGCCGCGAGCGTTTTGCGCCGGGTGCGTGCCTGCATTTGAAGGTGGCGATAGGCCTCTTGCTCGGTCATACCCTGTGCCATCAAAGTTTTTTTTGCTGCAGAAATAATCTCTTGTGCCGAAAGCCGTTCGCGCAAATGTGCGGCGGTTTTTTTTGTGGCGCGATAATCGGCAAAACGGCTCATCGCCAAATCGAGCGTTGGTGCCAATTTCGATTCATCCACCGGTTTCACCAGATAGCCCATCACCAAATTTTCCGCCACTTGCATCACCAAGCTTCGCTGGCTAAATGCTGTGAGCATCACAATTGGCAGTGGCGATTCGGCAGTTAGCTGCCGGGCTACCGCCACCCCGTCCATTTTTGGCATTTTTATATCCAACAGCAGCAAATCGGGCGCCAATGATTGCACCAGTGTTACCGCTTCTTCCCCATTGCGCGCCATACCAACGACAGTGTGTCCCAGTGTGTGCAGCATGGTTCGCAACCCCATCCGAATAACGCCCTCGTCGTCGGCAATCACAATACGATACGATTTTTGATTACGCATAGGTTAAATGCCTGTCAACTTCAATATTTTTCAGCGGGATTCGGATATCGGCAGTTGTGCCACCCTGCCGATTCGATAGCAGCGACACCGTGCCTTCCAAATCTTCTGTCACCAGTGTGCGAATCAATTCCAGCCCAAGCCCGTCACTTTCCTCGGCGTGAAATTCAGCCGAAAGCCCGGCGCCATCATCGGCAACTGCCAATACCAGCCAATTTTCTCGCTGCCCGATGGTGATGGCAATGGTTCCCCGCTCGCCCCGAAAAGCATGTTCCAGTGCATTTTGAACCAATTCGTTGACCACCAGCGCAATATGGCTGGCCGCAGGTGATGAAATCTGAAAATCCTCCCCCGAAATTGTCAGCGAGACTTGTTCGCCGAGGGTCATATTTTGGATAACAGACCGTGCCACCTGCGTGACCAACTGCTGCAACGAGACCTGCGAATGATGCTCGTACGCCAAAAAATCGTGCACCATAGCGATACTCAACACGCGGTTGATGGTTTCGTGCAAAATATCTTGCGGTGTCAGTTGGATATTCTGTCCGGCTTGCAACCGCAGCAACATGGCAATTGTTTGCAGGTTATTCTTTACCCGATGATGAATTTCTTGCACGACGGCGGCTTGCACCGATTTTTCCGTTTCCAGTGCCGTTGCGGCCAAATCGGCGATGAAACTGAACAATTCGATTTCATCGGCACTAAATTTATGGAAAGCCGCCGTTTGCACGTTTATGGCGCCGATAGTGCGGCCTCGTGCCACCAGCGGCATAGCCAGCAGCGACGCGAATTTACTTTCGCCACTGCCCAGCACACGGAAAAAACGCGGGTCGGCGGCGGCATTGGCCACGGCGACCACTTCGGTGTGCGCTGCTGCCCAGCCGGTTAACCCGGCGCCGTTGGGCAATGTTACTCGCCCGATACCGGTTTCTTTCAATCCTGTGGATGCGGAGAGCACCAGCGCATCGCCACTGCGATTGAAAAGGTAAATGGAGCACGATTCAACGCCCATCACTTCGGTGGTGCGGCGGGTAATCAAATCCAGCGTCGAATCAAGGTCGCGTGCTTCGGCAATGGCACGGCTGATTTCGCGCACCGCAGCGAGTTGTGCGGTTTTCTGTTGCAGTTGGTGTTCCACAGAGTCTATTGTCACAGCAACTCTATTTTACCACAAATTTCATATTTTGCTTGAAATGCGGTGTAGAATGTGGTATAAAATCTGGTGTATCCGTATCAAAATTTTATAGCATAACCCGGAGGTTATCCATGACAAAGAAAATCTTGTTTTTAGTTGGCGATTTTGTAGAAGATTATGAGGTGATGGTACCGTTTCAATTGCTGTCGGCGGTAGGGTATGAAACCGTGGCAGTTTGCCCCGACAAAAAAGCCGGTGATTTCGTTCGCACGGCCGTGCACGATTTTGAGGGAGACCAAACCTACAGCGAAAAACCGGGTCACAATTTTACGCTGAACGGCACATTTGATGAAATTGATGAAACGAAATTTGACGCACTGGTGATTCCGGGCGGGCGCGCACCGGAATACATCCGGCTCAACCAGCGAGTGCTCGATATCGTTCGCCATTTTGCCAATGAAAACAAACCGATTGCCGCCATCTGTCACGGCCCGCAAGTGCTGGCGGCCGCAGGCGTGCTCGGTGGCAAAGAATGCGCCGCATACCCGGCGGTTGGCCCTACAGTGGATGGTGTCGGCGGTAAATTTATGGACATCCCCGTGACCGATGCACACGTGGATGGCAATTTGGTCTCTGCACCGGCGTGGCCTGCGCACC
>JANTHQ010000469.1 GCA_024762375.1 Anaerolineaceae bacterium | reverse complement strand
ATGTCGGATCATCTTCCATCATGGTGATAGCGCGTTCAATTGCATCCAGCGCCGTACCGCCGCCGCGCAGAATTTCGTAGCCGGCCATCATCGCCGCGCGGCAGCCGTCCATATGGGACTGATGCTCGTCAACGGGAATATCCCACGCGCCGCCATGTACAATAATTGCAATCGTCATTGATTCGTCCTCCAAATATATTTTGAATAGGCAGAGGCGGCTCGCGAGCCGCCTCTGCGAGTGATGAGCAATCTGTTCTGCTATTTTTTCAGTGCATGCCGCAACTGCCAATTGAGTGTATCGCCATATGGTGCTTCGGCGGGAATGAAAAAATCGGCAAATTGGGGCAATTCTTTTGGGGCAGAACGGGCAAACCGTTTGACCAACCGCTCGCGCGCGGCAAACCATTCTTTCATCACCAGCCCGTAGCGATACATCTGCACATACTGCCCCGCCGATGTATCCCACGACGCATCGGTGGCAACAGCGGCTTTTATCAACTCGTAATGGCGGGTCGGGTTTTGGCGATAAACATCAATTGCTTCTTTCACTTTCTGCAAAAATGCCGCCGCTTCCCCTTCGCGGTCGCTGATGTCAAGCCATTCATACAGATAACCGCAGTGAGCGATTTTGCCCAGCCCGCCGGTCAGCCGGGCGATGGGAATTGTGCCCAGCAGCGCGGCTTCATAATCCACCAGCCCGCACGGCTCGAACCGCGACGGGATGAGCGTAAAATCGCCGCCCGCCAAAATCAGCCGAGACAGCGGCAGGTTGAAAGTATTGTTGAAATACACCCGGTCGGGGTGTCGCTGTGCCAACCCGAAAAACGCGGCTTCGGTAGCTTTCCCTTCGGGGTCGCCTTCAGGCGCAGATGCCAAAATGACGAATTTGGTATTTTCATCATGCGCCAGCACCCGCTCGGCGATGTCTGCCGCTAGCCCGAGATTTTTCTGCGCCACCAACCGTCCCACCACCGTGATGAGAATCGGGTCTTGCGCCGGTTCGATGCCGAAGGCTTCCAGATGGAGCAGCCGTTTCAGTTCGGCTTTGACGTGCAACCGCCCCGCATCGAAATTGTGGTCACGGTGGAGCATCGCCTGCTGCACAATCGGGTTGTCAAACAGCGGACGACCGTATTTTTGCCGTTTCTGCATATCCTGCAAAACCGATGCTTTCAGTTCTGCCAAATTTTCCGGGCGATTGCGCGCGCTCAACCCGTTGGTAATGCCTGCGATGGGTAGTTTTTCAAACACATCCAGTCCCTGATTCGGCACAAAAACATCGCCGACGGGTGCACCGCCTTTTTGTGCCTGCGCCGCCGCCCACAACTGCTCGCGGCTCATCCGCAACTCGGCGGCATATCCCCACGTGCCCGCCAAATCGCCGCTGACGGTGGTGATTTTCCCGCCCGTTTCGTGGGTTTTCAGCATCACCGCTTTCATAAAATTCAGATGGTCAAAATGGTCAAAATAATGGTGAAAGAGTTTCGCCCCATCCAGCCCGATGCGCCCCAGCGTTTCATATCCGTGCCCGTAAACGGGAAATCGCCCCTGATAGGTGGCATTATGAATGGTGAAATGGTGCGGCACGCGCGCCAGAAATTCATCGCCCAGATAAAACGGAACCAACCCCACGTGATAATCGTGGCTGTGCACCGTGTCGAAATTGCCCTGCCGGATATAACCCGCCATCGCCTGCGAAACGGTGGCATACAGTTTGAATGCCATTTCGGGGTCGTCGGGGTAAATGGCGGCGGCGTTCGTCCAGCCCAATTGCCACTCATCCCAAAAATAGACCACCTTCTGCCCATCGGGGAAAACGTGCTCATACACCGTAAAATCGAACGTGTGCCCATCGAGCACCACCGGCACGCGGATGCCGGTATCGGTGAGTTGCGATTTGTCGTAATGGGCAAAACACGGCGAAAGAATCTCAATTTCCAGCGCGATGTCCTGTTTGGCGGCGGCTTTCACCAGTTCCGGCGGCAGTTCTTCCACTATCACGCCCAGCCCGCCGACTTTTGCGCCCAGTCCGCTGCGCACCCGCCCGATTTCCCACGCGGGCATGGCAACACGGAGCGTCGTTTTTGGTTTTGAGTTCGAGGTTTCTGGATTCATAGTTTTGGTTTCCGATTTCAAATTTATAGCAGTCAGCAGTCAGTCAATGAGCGGATCTCTATCCCATTCACTCAGTTGCTGTTCATCAACCGTTTTCGGTGTTCCGCCAACTGCGCCTGCATTCGGTCGCGGTCTTTGGGGTAGGTAAAATAAAATGCGCTGAACACGATGCCGCAAATCACCCACGGGAAAGGAATTGTCCACAGTAAAGCCGCTGTCAACCCGATGTGGTCTGCCAGTTGCCCGGCGATAACCCCCGCAAACGCCGACAACCCGCCTTCGATGACATTCACCATACTGAAGGCACTGCTGCGCATTTCGGGAGAGATGACCGCTGCCATCATCGGGTTTTTTGCGCCCGTGCCGGGCCAGCCAATCATAAACGCGGTGAAAAACGCCAGCCCGAACAACTGCCA
>JANTHQ010000468.1 GCA_024762375.1 Anaerolineaceae bacterium | reverse complement strand
GTCGAACCGGGGTTCAAATCGGCGGGATGGAGTAGCGGCAGCAGCATGAGTAGCAATGCCGTCAACGGTGCTTGCCAGAAAATCGGACGGGTGCGCAGCCAATCGCTATCCCACAGCGCCCACGCGTATGCCACCGCGTGGGTAGAAAACAGCACCCCAATCAAACCGCCCACCAGCGGCGGGAGCGTCCACGGCATAAATTGGTTGACCGCATCAATGGCGAAAATGAGCGCAAAAGCGGCAATCAAATCGACAACCAGCAGCACGCCCGCCAGCACACGGGCAGAACCGTTGAGCGGAATCTGCACTGCCAATTTCCCGCCATAGCTTTTTTCGTGTGTGAAAAATACATACGGCGCGGCAAAAAAGAGGATGAGATACATACTCAACCAGTATGCCAGATGAAACCACGGGTGAGCCAGAAATGGCTTCAGGAAAAAGAAAGTCAAAATGGTGGCGAAAACGGAAAAAAGGGTAATGACCACCATCACAATGCGCACGCGCGCCCAATCGGTTTGAAAAACGCCAATGGCGATTAAAATCAACGCATTGGCGTACATCACACCAATCAACCGCGCATTGATGACGGGGTTGATTGTCCATACAAACATTGTTTCGGTCATGTGGGGCAGGGTCATCAAAATGGTAATGGCGGGCAGTGCGTTCGCCAGCAGCACCAAAAAGACAAACTTTACTCCGACCGACAGGTCGTTATTCCACCACTGCCTGAATGTGGTCATAAATTCTCCCAACGATTACCAGACCGGCAATCAATATAATTGTGTGGCAGTGGTTTTGGTATGCAGGAAAACGCCCGCGAATCCTCCCGTTATCCCGCGTAGCGTTCCATAGTGTGTGCCAAATTGATGTCCAATTGCGTAATCGCCCCGACATCGTGTGTCACCAGTTTCACGGTGACAGTTTTGTACACATTGCACCATTCGGGGTGATGGTCCATTGCTTCGGCGGCGAGCGCGATTTTGGTCATAAACCCAAATGCGCCGACAAAATCTTCAAATTCAAACGTTTTTTGCAGTTTGCCATCTTCGATGCGCCAACCGGGCAATGCTTTCAGTGCGGATTGCACCGCTTCGGGGGGAAGGGGTGTTCTGGGTGACATAAAAACCTCCTATGGGTCTCCATGTCGCCACCGAGTAACTGTGTCCAATTCCTCCGGGGTGACGACATCCGTTTTGATGAAAACCGGTTTATCCTCCAAAAATCCGTCCAGTGCCACCGGTAAATGTCCGATGCCGATGGCGGACAGGTTATTCAAATCAATGTCCCATTTCAACATGAGACTATCCACATCTGCAGGTCGGTTGTCAAATTGATTGCGATAAATTTTCAGGTGGACGACATGTTCATCTACCGCCAACACTTTTACCACCCGAATCTCATCATCCCATGCCACCGAATACAGCCCGCCGGCGACCAATTCCATCAGACCGATTGCCCCCCGTCCACAGCGATAACCTGCCCGCTGACGAACCGCGCGGCATCGCTGCACAGAAACGCCACCACCTGCGCCACATCTTCCGGCTCGCCCCAGCGAATGCCCGGCGTGTCCCAATATGGCTCGGTGAGCGGCGTTTTGATGTACCCCGGCGCGACCCCGTTCACCCGAATGCCGAATGGCGCCAACTCGTGGGCGGCGCGGCGGGTGAATTCCATCACGGCGGCTTTCGCGGCGGCGACTGCGCCGTAGCCCTCTTTTTGCGGCGGGTACTGCGGCGAACTGCCCATTGTCACAATTGCGCCCCCGCCGATTTCGCGCATTACCCGTCCGGCAATTTGTGTGCAGAGGAACGTGCCTTTCATGTTGACTTCAAACGTGCGCATCCATTCCCATTCGCCCTGTTCCAGCACGCCGCTCTGCGGTTCGATGCCCGCGCAGTTGACCAGAATATCCACGGTGTCCCACGCTTCGATGACCAGTTGAAACATGCTCTGCACCATCATTTTGTTGTCCGCCGAGCCGGTGAATTCCATTGCCGTGCCGCCTGCCGCAGTGATGGCATCGGTGGTGGCGGTGACGGCGGTCGGGTTCACATCGTTGACGCAGACGCACACGCCCTGCGCCGCCAGCATCAGCGCGGTTGCCCGCCCGATGCCGCGCCCCGCGCCGGTGACGATGGCGGTTTTGTTTTGCAGATTCATTTGCATTTCCCTCTCACGTGGGTAGGGGCACGATACATCGTGCCCCTACGGATTTTTCTTTTTGCGTAATCTTGCGACCCCGATAATTGACCCCAATATTGCGCCGATAATTGCACCAATGATCCCACCTACAATCGCAGAAAATTCAATACCCATTATTCCGCCACCGGCAATTGCGCCCGATAACACATAAAAAATTCCACAAAATAACCCTACAATAATACTACCGATAATTATGCCTTTAAATGCATACAAAAACAAAGAGTCGTCAACCCGTTTCCGCCGTTGGAATGGTTGAGGTGGGGGCGAGTTCACAATTACTCCCAAACTTTTCCAAGATAGCCAATTTTCAAAATTCGGTATTTCTTCCGTTGAAACC
>JANTHQ010000467.1 GCA_024762375.1 Anaerolineaceae bacterium | reverse complement strand
CGACACCTTTACCCTGCCGACCCCCGCCATGCGCGAGGCGATGTTCCGCGCGGAGGTGGGCGACGATGTGTACGGTGAAGACCCCACCGTCAACCGGCTGGAAACAATTGCCGCCGAGATGTTCGGCAAAGAGGCGGCGCTGTTCACCACCAGCGGCACGCAGGGGAATCTGCTGGCGCTGTTGAGCCACTGCCAGCGCGGCGAAGAATATATCGTCGGGCAATCGGCGCACACCTACCGCTACGAAGCGGGCGGCGCGGCGGTGTTGGGCAGTATCCAGCCGCAACCGCTCGATTTTGAGCCGGACGGCACGCTCGATTTGGCAAAAGTGGAAGCCGCCATCAAACCGGACGATTACCATTTCGCCATCACCCGCCTGCTTTGTTTGGAAAACACGCAGGATGGCAAAGTGCTGCCGCTTGACTATCAGGCGGAAGCCCGCACGCTGGCGAAAAAACACGGGCTGAACATTCACCTCGATGGGGCGCGAGTGTTCCACGCGGCGGTGGCGCAGGGCGTGGCCGTCCGCGAAATTGCCAAAAATTACGATAGCGTTTCCGTCTGTCTGTCGAAAGGGTTGTGTGCGCCGGTCGGGACAATGCTGGTCGGCGGCGGTGATTTTATCGCGCGGGCGCGCCGCTGGCGAAAGATGGTCGGCGGGGGGATGCGGCAGGCGGGCATTTTGGCGGCGGCGGGGATTCTCTCGCTCACCGAGATGGTTGACCGGCTGGCGGAAGACCATCGCAACGCGGAAATGCTGGCAGCCGGACTGGCGGAAATTCCCGGCATCTCTGTCGAATGGCAGGCAACCAACATGGTTTTCTACCGGCTGAATGAAAATCCGGCGGGCAGATTCAGCGCATTTATGGCGGAACGGGGTATCAACATCGGCGATGATGGCGGGCTCATCCGCGCTGTCACCCATTACGGCATCACTACCGATGATATTGACCGTGTGCTCGACGCGGCACGGGAATTTTTTACGTAGATTTTATTGACCGTGGAGCATAAGAGGTTTATACTTGAAAAAAGACTTTTATCGCAATAGTTTTCAGGTGATGGGATGAACCATATTAATTTATATGTTGCATTTGTGTTCGCATCGGCGGTGGTGGCTGCGGTTTTAACCGGTTGGGCGTGGCGTCGGCGCGATGTGAAAGGTGCAAAGTGGTTCATAGGTATGATGCTCGCGTCGTTGGTGTGGGCACTTTTCTATGGCTTTGAACTTCTCAGTACCTCGCTGCCACTTTCCATTCTATATTCCAAAATTCAATATTTCGGGTCTGCGCCGCTAACGGCTTTTTGGCTGGCGTTGGTGTTGGTGTATACCGGGCAAGAATCGCTGTTAACCCGGCGCAACCGAATTATTCTGTTCGTTATTCCGGCGATATCAATTGTGGTGGCGTGGACCAATGAATACCATCAATTGCTGTGGGTTGACCCGCATCTGGAAATCGGCCCGATATTCAACACGCTGGCATTTACGCAGGGTTTGTGGTATTGGGTCAACACCGCATACTCGTATGCACTTTTCATCATCAGTACAGTCTTGCTGGTGACGGCTTTCAACCGCGTGAACCGGCTGTACCGCGAGCAAATCATCGTTTTGCTGGTTTTTTCGCTGTTGGTGTGGGTGGGAAACGTGGCATACACCGCCGGGTGGACGCCCGACCGCATGAATCTCACGCCGATAACATTTTCGGTCAGCTCGCTGCTGCTGGCATGGGGACTTTTCCGCTACCATCTGTTGGACATCGCTCCCATTGCCCGCGAGCAGGTGATGGACAATATCACCTCTGCGGTGATAGTGCTGGATACCCGGCATCGCATTGTGGATATGAACCGTCCGGCGGAACGATATTTCACCCGCACGCTGTCTGAACTGGTCGGGCGTTCCATCGTGGAATTGGGAGCGAACATCCCGCAGGTTCCTCAGTATGTCAATTCCATGGAACCGGCCCGTTTTGAAACAACCATCACTGTAAATGGCGAAACACACATCGTTGATGTCCGGCTCAACCTGCTGTACAACAGCGCCCAGCGATTGCTGGGGCGGCTGGCAATTTTGCGCGACATCACAGAATATCGCCAAATTGAAGAAGATTTGCGAAAACTCACCCGCGTGGTCGAGCAGAGCAGCAACAGTATCGTCATCACCAATTTGGACGGAAATATCGAGTATGTGAACCCGACTTTCACCGCTGTGACCGGTTATACTGCCGAAGAAGTTCTGGGCCAAAATCCGCGCATTCTCAAATCGGGCAAACATCCCACCGAATTTTATGTGGCCATGTGGGATGAATTGAATCGCAGCGGCATCTGGCAGGGCGAAATCATCAACCGCAAAAAAAATGGCGAAACATACTGGGAATCCGCCACCATGCTCGCTCTCAAAGACGAAAACGGCAATATAACCCATTACGCCGCCGTCAAGCAGGATATCACTCGCCAAAAAGCGGCAGAACAGGCACTCGATATTCAGCACAAACAGCAAGAAATTCTCAACAGTATCCTGCGCATCGGGTTTGAGGATTTGCCG
>JANTHQ010000466.1 GCA_024762375.1 Anaerolineaceae bacterium | reverse complement strand
AGTGCCATCAATTGCACGTTCACATCGGTGCGGCGGGGGGCGATTTCTTCGGTGGTCAGCTCGTTCAGCGCGTCCACCCACCGATTTGTGATTTCCTCGGTGGCTTCTTTCAACTCCGCTTCCAGTTCGGCAATTTGCGCGTTCAGGTCTTCAATCTCTTCTTTCGTTTCTTCGATGTCCATTTTGGCTTTGGTGGTGAGCCGCCGTTTTGTGCTGGCGCGGCTAATAGCGCGAGTGCTGCGCCGCCCCATAAAAAAGCCGACCACACTTTCCCCAATGCCGATAAATTCCTCTTGCTTGCGGGCATTGTATTCCGCCTCATCCTCTGCCAGACTGCGTTCTTTGCGCCGCAATCGCTCTTGCAGACGGTCAATTTTGCTGGCGTATTTCGCTTCTAATTTGTCCACTTCCGTGTCGCGGCGTTCGCGGGCAGCTTGTTGCAGCCGAATTTTGAACGCGCGCAACGTTTCGCCGGGCTGTTGCACCAGTTTTAATCCTTCGTGAGCGGTCAATTCCAGCCGCTGATTGTAATACAGCCAATCCGACAAATCTTTGCTGATGCTTTTCAGTTCGCGGGCGCTGTTGGCGCTTTCCGGTACCGGGGCGAAAAACGGGCCCTGTTCCGCGCCGACCCGTTCCGGGCCGCTGGCAAGGTCGCGCAGGGTGAGTGGCAGGCGTTCTGCATTTTCCCAATCGGTGGCGCGAATGCCATCAGGGGCGGGTGCAACCAGTAAAAATTCCGTCTGCTCATCGATTTTTTGACGGCGGTTCACAAAACGTACACTTGCTCCGGCAACCAGTGCCGGTTCATACACCAACTGTGTGGATTCGACATCCAATTGCTGCCCGGCATCGTCTGCGGCGGCGCGAATGGCGGCCTGCTCGCTCTGTTCCACCGGCAGAAAAACCTGCTGCACCGACGGGTCGAGCGCAGGCGGTGTGGGGCTGAAGCCCGGCGGTGCAGTGTCGGCGGCAGGGGGGGCGGTAGTTTCTGCCGGTGTGACAGTGGTTGGCGCGGCAGAAACCTTTGCCGGACGGGCGGCGCTCGGTGCGGTGACAGTTTTCTTGCGGTCTGCCATCAATTGCGAAACTTGCGGGCGGGTGAGCGGCCCGCGCAGATAACTCATCACCCAGCGGGTGTGCATCACCACCGGACGGTCTTCGTGCACGTTATGCATCAAAAATACACGACTGTCCAACTGGCTGATGAGTTCATCATAATTGACTTTTTCGGTGCTGCCCGCTTCGGCAATGGCGCCCTTCAAGCCCTGCAGCACGCGGTCTTTGTCGCGCTCTGCCTGTAATTTGCCGATGAACCACGTGCCGGCGTTGGTCAACCCTTTGTAGTCGATATCAATGGGGTTTTGGCTGACGAGCACGCAACCCAGCCCGAACGCGCGCGCCTGTTTCAGCAGGGTGAGCAGCGGGCGTTTGGATGGCGGCTCGGCTGTGGGTGGGAAAAATCCATAAAGTTCGTCAAAATACAAAATAGCGCGAAGGCTGGTTGTGCCCGTTTGGCGGCGCATCCATGTGACCACATTTTCCAGCAGCAGCGTCACAAAAAACATCCGCTCGCTATCGGAGAGATGGGCGATGTAAAAAATATTGTGACGCGGTTTGCCGTCGCCGTTGTACATTAGTTGGTCAACATCCAGCGCTTCGCCCATCAGCCAGTTTTTAAAACTGGGCGCGGCGACCAGATTATTGAACGCCATCGCCAAATCGAACCGGTCTTTTTGGGGGTAGAACGTATCCACATCGAACACGCCGATTTGCCGCACGGGCGGATTTTGGATGGAGAGAATCAGTTTCGCCAAATCCAAATCTTCATTCTGTGCCCAAAAATGCTCGAAAATGTTTGCCAGTAAAATGGCTTCCCGGCTGCGGATGGGGTCGGCTTTAATGCCGACCAGCCCCAGCAGCGCCATCACTGTGCCGTTGATGCGCTCTCGGACGGCCTCGGTGTGCTCGGCGAAATTCAGTTGTGGCGCAGCGAGACTGCCCAAAATGTTGATGGGAATGCCCGCATCGGAACCGGGGGTGTAAATATTAAATTCACCCGATTCGGTGAGCGCACGGATGCGATCGGGAGTGATGCCCCAATCGGCTTGCCCGGTGCGCCACAGTTTGGCGGTGCTGGCGGCATATTCTGCGATGGTTTTCCCTTTGCGGCGCGCATCGTCGGGGTTAATCCACGGTTCAAAATCTTCCGGGCGCAGGTCGGGAAATTGCAGCAGCAGGTTGGTCATATCGCCTTTGGGGTCGATGATGATGGTGGGGACATTATCGAGTGCGGCTTCTTCCAGCAGGCCGATGCACAACCCGGTTTTGCCGCTGCCGGTCATCCCGACACAAACGGCGTGAGTGGTCAGGTCGCGGGCATCGTAATTGATGGGCGTTTCGGTGCGTTTGCCGCTTTTCAAATCGAAGGTAGAGCCGAGGTAAAATGACCCCAGTCGTTCCGGTGGTGCTTGCATAAAAGCCTCCGTGATATATTTGCAGATACCGATGTTCACATTTCAGTATAGCACATCCAACCGAATGGTCAAACAA
>JANTHQ010000465.1 GCA_024762375.1 Anaerolineaceae bacterium | reverse complement strand
AGGTTTCATCAGTTTTCTGCGGAGGCAATATGTGCAATATTTCCAACTCCCTGCTATAATTTACGAACTTCAACATACAAGTGCGTGAGGCACGTCAACAGGCAACCACAATCCGATGATACCATTAAAAGACACCATCCCATCCCGGCGATTCCCGCTGGTTAACACGCTGATAATTCTGCTGAATGTGCTGGCTTTTTTGATTGAAATTTCGATGGGGCAGCAAGTCGAACGGCAAATCGTATTCACGTTCGGGCTGGTTCCGGCGAAATTCTGGGCAGAAAGTGGCATCGCGCGCTGGCTGCCCGTTTTCAGTTCGATGTTCCTGCACGGCGGATGGTGGCATCTCATTTCCAACATGCTGGCGCTGTACATTTTCGGCGATAACGTGGAAGATAAATTGGGGCACACCCGCTATTTGATTTTCTATCTGCTGGGCGGCGTTTTGGCGGCACTGGCGCAGATATGGGCATACCCCGGCTCGACCATTCCCACCATCGGCGCAAGCGGGGCGATTGCTGCCGTGCTCGGCGCGTATTTTGTGCTCTATCCGCTGGCGCGGGTCATCACTCTCATCCCCATTCCGCTCATTTTCTTCTTCCCCATTATCGAAATTCCGGCAATCATTTATCTCGGTTTTTGGTTTTTGTCGCAACTTTTCAACGGCACATTTGCGCTCACCGCCACCGCTGGCACACTCCAAAATGGCGGCGTGGCATGGTGGGCACACATCGGCGGGTTCATCGCCGGGATGGTTTTGGTGAAACTTTTTGCGGTGGGCAGTTCGCCCCCGCGGCATTCGCTGCACCGGGATGTTTTCTATCCCGATGAATATTACCCGTGGTAGGAGGAAATTATGTCAGGTATGGATCTTCTGTGGTTCTTTTTCATCTTGATGTCAATTTGGCCCGCTATCCAGATGCGAATGCTGGAAGCGGCGCGGATGCGGCTGATGCGCGATTTGGAGAAAAAACGCGACAGCCGGGTCATCGCGCTCATCCACCGGCAAGAAACGATGGCACTGCTTGGTTTTCCCGTTTTTAGGTATATCAACATTGAAGATAGCGAAGAATTGCTGCGCGCCATCAAACTGACCAACGACTCCATCCCCATCGACATCATTCTGCACACTCCCGGCGGGTTGGTGCTCGCCGCCGAACAGATTGCACACGCCCTGAGCCGCCATCCCGCCAAAGTTACCGTGTTCGTGCCGCACTACGCCATGTCCGGCGGCACACTCATCGCGCTGGCTGCCGATGAAATCGTGATGGACGAAAATGCCGTCCTGGGGCCCGTTGACCCGCAATTGGGCGACCAACCGGCCGCCTCCATTTTGAAAGTGGTGGAAGAAAAGCCGATTGAAAAAGTGGACGACCGCACCCTCATTTTGGCGGATGTATCGCGCAAAGCCATCAATCAGGTGCGGCAAACCGTCGCCGAAATTTTGAGCCATCACCCCACCATTGACGACACCAAAGCCGAAGCGCTGGCGGAAAAACTGGCAACCGGCACGTGGACGCACGATTACCCGATTATGGTCGATGAAGCCAAAGAACTCGGTTTGCCCGTCAGCACAGATGTACCGGACGAAGTGTACAAATTGATGACGCTGTACCGGCAAGCACGCCCGCATCGCCCCACTGTGTCATATATCCCGATGCCATACCGTCAAAACGAAAATCGAGGCAGCAAATGACAACTGACAAACCCATTCGCGTTACCATTCAGAAAAAAGACCGCACCATCGTTTTCCCCGTCAGCGAGCGCGACACCATCCGCGATTTGCTGAAAGAGAAAATCTGGTGGGACCGGCGCAGCAATCGCTGGGCAGGCCGTGGCGACTTGGCTGAAATCCAAAAAATACTGGAAGATGCGGGATACTTCGTAAAAATGCGATAGCGTTCGCACTTTTCAACTGCCCCCGCCTGTGATACAATCAAAACACATTTGGAGGCATTATGTGTGGACGCTACACGCTGACGGTTGACCCCAAAACCCTGCAAGCCGAATTTAATATCCCCGTGCCGGAAAATCTCGCGCCGCGATACAATATCGCCCCGACGCAACCGGTGCCGGTCATCGTTGCCGAAAACGGCTCGCCCCATTTTGATGCATTTCGCTGGGGGCTCATCCCGTCGTGGGCGAAAGACCCGCGCATCGGCAACAAACTCATCAACGCCCGCGCCGAAACCATCGCCGAAAAACCGAGTTTCCGCGCTGCATTTCGCCGTCGCCGCTGTCTCATCCCCGCCGACGGCTTTTTCGAATGGCAAAAAACACCGCACGGCAAACAACCCGTTTTCATCCATCTGAAAAACCGCCGCCCGTTTGCGTTTGCCGGGCTTTGGGAACGATGGTTTTCGCCCGATGGCAGTGAGATACTTTCGTGCACAATCATCACTACCGCACCGAATGACCTGCTGGCAGAAGTCCACAATCGAATGCCGGTGATTCTGCCGCCCGATGCCCGGAATTTGTGGCTGGACGATAGCCAATCGCCGCAAAATTTACTGTCGCTGCTGAAACCGTATCCCACGCCGGAAATGGCATTTTAC
>JANTHQ010000464.1 GCA_024762375.1 Anaerolineaceae bacterium | reverse complement strand
ACCAACGGCACGACCGCAGTTACCCCGGCGGATGCTGTCCGGTACGGGCAATTTTCACAGGTGGAATTACGCCCTGCCGACCGCCGTATCATCAAGCCGACCGGCGTGAAGCTCGATTTGGGCGGCATCGGCAAAGGGTGGACAGTCGATCGCGCAGCCGACCGCCTCGTTGGGCATGCCCCATTTTTGGTGAACGCCGGTGGCGATTTGTATGCTTATGGCTCACCCCCGAACCAATCTGCATGGACCGTGGACATTCCCCATCCGGTTTTCAGCGACCAAACCATCGCCCAATTGAAAATAGCCGACCGCGCTGTCGCCACTTCGAGCATCACCCGCCGCCAATGGTGGCAAGGGAACACCCGCATGCACCATTTGATTGACCCCCGCACCGGTTCGCCCGCCGATACCGATTTGCTGTCGGTAACAGTTGTGGCACAGCGCACCACCATTGCAGAAGTTTTCGCCAAAACGGCCGTGATACTCGGCTCGGCTAAGGGGTTGGCATTTCTGGATTCGGTGCCCGAGGTGGACGCATTGATGGTAACCGCAGACAATCGCGTGCTGTTCACATCACAGATGGCCCGTTATATCCGTGTGCCGGAACTTTCGCACATTTAAGATAGATTTAACATTAGCATAACATTTCATTAACCATAGCTTTTGAAAAACTGATACACTATCTGTATTGTTTTTTTGCACAGGAGTTTTTATATGACAACCTCATCCAATCATTCAAATACTCTAATTTTAGAAATGACCAGCCTGCTGGTTGGCATTATTTTGGGCACAACTGCCGCTGCTATTCTTGTGATGCTGATTATTTTCAGCAGTACCGCCGTGGGCGTGACCCCCTTGGTCAATAGTTTGAATGGCGTTCTGCCCGCCGACATCCACGCGGCAATAGCGGCGCAGGTTAAAGCGATGGGTTTTCCGCTGACCGGCGATAGTCCGGCATACTGGTATTTGGCGCGCTCATCGGCGTTGATTGGCTATCTGTTTATGTGGCTGTCAATGGTATGGGGACTGCTATTATCAACTAAATTGGTCAAAAACCGGATTTCTCCGGCATTAACTTTCAGTACGCACGAATTTTTGTCGCTTTCGGGGCTGGGGTTCGCACTTTTTCACGCATTCATCCTGCTCGGCGATGGTTATCTCAAATTCGGGCTGGCAGATATTCTGCTGCCGTTTCACGCCGCATTCAAACCGGGGTTGGTGAGCACAGGTATCATCAGTTTGTATCTGTATGCCCTGCTGGTGGGCAGTTTTTATCTGCGAAAACGAATTGGGCAGAAGGTATGGCGGGCATTTCATTACACCACTTTCGTGGCATTTTTAGCCGTCACCGCACATGGACTATTCATCGGCACCGATAGCACGCTTGCCATTGTGCGAGTAATGTACCTTTCGGCTGCTACCAGTGTGCTGTTTTTGGTGTACTACCGCATGTTAACCGGTGGGAAGAAGCCGTCTCGCCGCACCGCAAAAGTTTCGCAATAAATTTCATCCGAGAGGAACGTCGCCGTGAGCAAACAGACCATCACCCAAAAACTGCCCCGCTGGGCAACATGGTTGATTATTGCAGTATTGCTGCTCGTCGTATTTTCCAGTGGCGCGTTGGCACTGAGTATTCATATGGAAAATAACGACCAGTTTTGCGCCAGTTGCCATACCACGCCGGAAACAACTTTTGTTGACCGTTCCACTCAGTCACCCACCGATTTGGCATCGGCACACGCCGCTAAAAGTGTGGGGTGCATCGAATGTCACAGCGGCGAAGGAAGCGCCGGCAGGGTGGACGCGCTAAAACTGGGTGCTCGTGATTTGGTGGCATTTGTCAGCCACAACTATACTCAACCGGCGCCACTCACCCACCCCATTCCCGATGAAAATTGCCTGAAATGCCATAGTGATATCGGGCAAGCGCAAACTTTTGAAAACCATTTTCATGTGCTGTTACCCCGCTGGCAACAAACACAACCGACAAAAGCCGCAACCTGCGTCGATTGCCACAGTGCACACACAACCGACGGTCGGCCGGATATTGTGTGGGTCAGCATTTCTCCCACCCAACAACAATGTAATGGCTGCCATCGCACAATGGGAGATTAATTGCCATTTGTGCAATCACCCAAATCGGCGCATAATTATTTTTGATAACTTCGAACAATAGACCATACAGGAGTTCCCATTTATGTCTTTTCGCACCATCGTAAAATATTTCGGCATGGCGGTTGCCGTAGCCATTGTCGGATTTATTCTGATTCAATTTATCCCGATAAACACCACCAACCCACCCGTTGTCAGCGAGCCAAACTGGGATTCGCCGCAAACGCGAGCATTGGCCCAGCGCGCATGTTTCGATTGCCACAGCAACGAAACCGTATGGCCGCCATATTCAAAAATCGCCCCGGTATCGTGGGTCGTCGCGAATCACGTTTCCGAAGGGCGCGAAAAACTCAATTTCTCGGATTGGGCTTCGGTGCAGCCAAGAAAAGTCAACGAGGCCGTCGAAGTGATTCTTGAAGGCTCTATGCCGCCATTGTACTACACGG
>JANTHQ010000463.1 GCA_024762375.1 Anaerolineaceae bacterium | reverse complement strand
CCTCGAAAATGTGGCGATGGCGGTGGACAAAATAGTAGTCGTCTTTTTCGTCCGGCTTGTCTTGATAGAGGAAGGTTTTGCCCAGCAGACGGTTCATAATACGGGGGATTTCCTGCCGGGCTTTTTCGGGCAGGTCGGTGGCTTGTAAAACTGTTTCGGTGGTAAATGGCATATATTCCGCCCAATATGTAAATTTCGATACACGTTACGCCGCTTTTTTCCGGGTGTTTCTCAATTCCCGGTCAATACGCTCTTTCAGAAACATTTTTATCAGCGATTGATACGGCACGTCGCGTTGATTTGCCAATAATCTGAGTTCATTCAGCATGGGTACGGGCAAACGCAGTGAAATGGATTTCGTCGTTGGTTTCAATTTCGGAAAAATTGTTGATTCAGACTCATCCCAATTCACATACTCCGTTGAATCGTGATTCGCCCAAAATGCTCTTTCTTCATCTTCGCTTTTAAAATTCGGTATGTTTTTTAATTTTTTCGGCATATTTTCCGGCTTCCCGATCATTCATATCTCGCGCCGAGATGACGCGAATCCGATTATTTCTGACTACCGCCGCAATAAACAACCAGCGGTCAGCATCTGTGTGCCCCAACACAAAAAATCGTTTTTCCTGTTGAGAATGTTTGATGTCAGGAGCAACGATGAGTGGGATATTGAAAAAAACTTGTTCACATTCCCCGTCAGTAACTTGATGCAGAAACCAGTTTTTCTCCGAATTTCCGTCATCCCAATCAAAACCGTTGCAATTGTAAATTGCTTCGTTTATCATAATGGTATATTACAGCAATATACTTGATTCTCAAAATCATTTTCGCCGCGCCAGCCGAAAAGGAACCACCTGCACCAGTCCCAAATCTACCGGTTCGCCCGATTCGGGCGCGAGGGTATAGCGGGTTTCGGGGTGGTTGGCGTAAGCTATGGTGTAAATCAGCCACGGCAAATCCTGCGGGCGGGCAAAGGCATCGGCGGGGATGTCGCGGATGTGCACGGATGGACTGCCGTTGAGAAACCCATCTACAAAATGCTGAATTTTCGCCGGGGTGATGGCGTGGCTCATTTCGCGCAGCGTTTTTTCCTGCAACGACCGCATACGGGCGGCATCCAGCACCGGCGCGGTGACGGGTTGCGGCGCAAAGGGCGCGCGACGGCGCGGCGGGGTGTAAAAACTGTTTGCATCGGGCAGGTGGATGGGCATCACCTGAAAAGCGGGCATCTCGTCTGGCAGCCAGCGCTCTTTTTCCTGCTGCATGGCGGAGAGATGTTTGGCAATTGCCGCCAGTTTATCCTGAAAACTGCCATCGGCGCTGACCAGTTGGTATTTGATTTGCTTGAGGGAGGTGCGCAGATATTGGGCATGCCGCCGGTCAATTTCCGCCAACAACGGGTCGAGCGTTTCCAGTTTGTCGATGATGAAGCGCAAAAAATGGTTGATTTCCTCGGCGGCTTGGGCGGGCGAGAGCCGCGTTTGAGTCGCCAGTTCATCAGCCGCGGCGGCAAGCCAATCGGCATTGAGCTGCCATTTGCGGAGCCGGGTAACGATGTTGCGCCGGTAGCGCGACACGTGGTCGGAGGTTTTGAGGGTGTGATAAGTGGGCAGCAGGGTTTGGGCGTATTCTTCAAATTGCAAGCGCAGCAATTCGGGTACAGATTTATTGCGCGTGACGCGCTCGGTATAGCGGCGAATGTTGTGATTCAGTTCGTTCAATCCGCGAATGACCTGCCGCACATTTTCATACGCCTGCGTCAATGCCAGCGCGGGCGAAAAATCTTTGCCGCGATGGGTGAGCAATTGATGAGCGGCATACAATTGTCCGGTATATTCTTGCGGTTTCTGCTGCTGAATGGCGCGCAACGCCTCCAGCAACGTGAAGGCATAATCGGGCAGAATGATGCGCTCGGAATAATCGGCTTGCTGTTCCCGTTCCAGCCAGCCCGCGCTCACCAAGCGGCGCAGAAACCAGCCGGCTTGATTCTGCACATCCCCCGGCGAAAGGGTATCCTCCGGCGCGTCGGGGTCAACCAGCGCGGCGCTCGCCAGCGATTGCGCATCCTCTCCGGCAAGATAGGCGGCAATTTCCTGAATGACAATCTCACGCGTTAACCCGAAACGGTTGAATTCCGCCAGCCCGTACAGGCGTAACAAAATGGCGATGTAATGGCGTTGCAATCCGCCCTGCGAACCGAGCAAGTTGAATAGTTTCGGTGGTAGCAAATCAAAGGGGTTGTTCAATTGGGGGGATGGTGTTTCTGTGGATGGCGTCATACCGATTTTCCTGAACCTGATGCATTCAGTGTACCCTTTGGGGGAAAATCAGGCAAACGACATATTATTTGGTATCAATATGTTTCCTGTCGAACCACCATTGCACGGCAAACAGCGCCACAAACGCCCACCACAGCAGTTGTTGCCACCACACGTCTGCCAGTAGCGCCAGCGCCGCACTAACCATCATCAAGCCGAGTGTCAGCGGGGTTTGAAAAGTGGCGCCATTCAGTTGCTGTCGCAATTTTACGCCGTTAACGTGCGCCAGCCAATCGTTGAT
>JANTHQ010000462.1 GCA_024762375.1 Anaerolineaceae bacterium | reverse complement strand
TATCGCCGGACGCACGCGGGTGCTGACCACCGCCATCGTGCTCGAAACGCAAAAAGGTAATTTCGATTTGGCGATGGCACTCGGTATCATTTTACTGGGATTGACGTTCATCACCAACACCCTGATTCTGTGGTTGCAGGAAGGGCATTTTGTCCGAAAGTGAATCTCGACAGGATTAACAGGATTTCAGGATTTTTGCGCAATGCTCACCGAGAATTTTGTTAATCCCGCTAAAAAATCAGCCACGAATTTTCACAGATTACACAAATTAAAATTGAAAAATTAGTGGAATTTGTGTGAATTTGTGGCTGAAATTTTTTAATCTGCGTAAGTCCAAAAGAGAGAAAATTTGTCCAATAGCGAAATTCTCTACACCCTGCGGGGGGTGAAAAAAGAATATAACCGGCGCACGGTGCTGAAAATTCCCGCGCTCGATATTCGGCGCGGCAAAATTTTGGCGCTGGTGGGACCCAGCGGCGCGGGCAAAAGTACCCTGCTACGGCTGCTGAATTTTCTGGAACCGCCCACCGGCGGGCAAATCTCGCTGGATGATTTCACGCTGAATGGCTCGCCGCCCCCGCTCGATGTTCAGCGGCGGGTGACCACCGTTTTTCAGCACCCCATTCTGCTCAACCGCTCGGTGGTGGAAAATGTGGCGTTCGGGCTGCAATTGCGCGGGCAGCGAAACCTGCAATCGGCGGTGATGGCGGAACTGGCGCGCGTCGGGCTGGAATCGCTGGCGCACGCGGCGGCTCGCACGCTCAGCGGCGGCGAACAGCAACGCGTGGCGCTGGCGCGCGCGCTCGCCATTCGCCCGGAAGTGCTGCTGCTGGACGAACCGACCGCCAATCTCGACCCCGGTAATGTGGCGCTGATTGAGCAGATTGTCCGCACGGTGAACCGTGAGCAGGGCGTGACCATCGTTTTGGTAACGCACAACGTTTTTCAGGCGCGGCGGCTGGCGCACCGCACCGCCGTTATGCTCGATGGTGAGATTATTGAAATTGGTGACACCGAAACGCTGTTTTCCACCCCCACCGACCCCCGCACCGGCGCATTCCTCCGCGGCGAAATGGTGTATTGACGGTTTCAGGTTTTAAGTTTTCAGTTCAAAGTTGTAAGGCTGTGAATTACACCTTCACGTTTCACGCAACACAAATGACAATGAACAAATGACCAATGACAAATGACAAAAATCCCGTTTCGTGCTAAACTCCATTCGTCATTCGTAACTCACCACTCGTAACTCGAAAGGGGTTTCCAATGCCTGAATCACCATATCCGATGTTACCCGTTCCTGAAGCGCAAGCCATCATTTTGCAACAAATTTCGCCGCTGCCGCCCGTGACTGTGTCATTCACCGAGGCATACGGGCTGGTGCTGGCGGAAGATGTTTCCGCTGATGCCCCCATCCCCGAATATCCCACCGCTACCGTGGATGGTTTCGCCGTGCGTGCCGCCGATGAGGGCGCGCGGAAAATTGTCGGGGAACAAATGGCGGGCGATTTCGCTGCCGTGCGGGTCGGGGCTGGGGAAGCCGCGCGAGTGACCACCGGCGCGCCGATCCCCGACGGCGCAGACGCGATGGTGATGATTGAAGATACCATCGAGCGCGAGGGGATGGTGGAAATCACTGCGCCCGTGTCGGTTGGTGACAACATCCGCCCGGTGGGAAATGATGTGTCGGCGGGGCAGATGGTGCTCCCCGCCGGGGCGATTCTCCATCCCCCCGAAATCGGGTTGCTGGCAACGCTGGGCAAAACGTCGGTGCGAGTTTTCCCGCGTCCGAAAGTCGGCATTATGTCCACCGGCGATGAGTTGGTGGAACCGAACGAACCCCTTTCGCCCGGAAAAATCCGCGATGCGAACCGTTTTTCGCTGATGGGGGTGGTGCGGGAGACGGGCGGCAACCCGGTGGATTTCGGTATGGTGCGCGATGAACCGGGTGGGCTGGCGGCACTGGTCGAGCGCGCTCTGCCGCAGGTGGATGTGCTGCTCACCTCCGGCGGCGTGTCGATGGGACAGCGCGATTTTGTCAAACCATACATCGCTGAGCACGGCACGCTGTTTGTCGGGCGGGTGAACGCCAAACCGGGCAAGCCGGTCACATTCGGCATTGTGCACGGTAAACCGTTTTTCGCACTGCCGGGCAATCCGGTCAGTTCGCTGGTGGGGTTTGAAAACTTCGTGCGTTCCGCACTGCTGAAAATGGCAGGACACACCCGGCTGGAACGTCCCCGCCGAAATGTAATTTTGGAACACGACATCCGCCACAGCCCCGACCGGGTGGAATTTCAGCGCGCCACCGTCACGTTCGATGCCGCTTCCGGCACATACCGCGCCCGAAACACGGGCGGGCAGGGTTCGGCGCGGTTGCTGTCGCTGCACGGCGCGAATGCCCTGCTAGTGCTGCCGGATGGACAATCGGATTTTCCGGCGGGCAGCACCGTCGAAGCGATTTTGTTGGCGAAAGTTTAGTGATTGGAAATTGGAGATTAAAACCCCCTCCCGTCACCTGCGGTGACTCCCTCCCCCTATTAGGGGGAGGGTTGGGGAGGGGGTG
>JANTHQ010000461.1 GCA_024762375.1 Anaerolineaceae bacterium | reverse complement strand
GAGAGCCTGAAAAATGAAAACAAGAAATTTTCTGATAGTCGTTGCACTGTTTACCTTGTTAGCGATTGCTGTTTCCGCTTGTGGTTCGGCAACCCCGCAGACGGTTGAAGTCGTCAAAACCGTCGAGGTGGTGAAAACTGTTGAGAAAACCGTTGTAGAAACAGTCGAAAAGAAAGTGGTCGAAACCGTCGAAAAAACTGTTGTAGAAACGGTAGAAGTGACCCCCGAACCGACACCCGTCCCCGAAGTGAGCGAAGATGATGTCGTGACCGTAACATGGTGGGGCACAGAACGTGGACGCGACACTGCCACCACCCGCGAACTCCATTTCCAACTCGCCCGCGCCTTTGAAGAATCCCATCCCAACACTAAAATTGCCGTCTCCCTGTTCCCCAGCCGAGGCTTTTCAAAACGAGTGCTGACTGCCATCGCTGCAAATCAAGGCCCCGATATTTGGTATCACTATTTCGCCACCGATATTGCCACTCAGGGCTTTTTGGAGGATTTGACACCCTATATGGAAGCCGATGGCGTGAAGCCCGAAGAACGCTGGTTCCCCATTGGGCAGCAACGGGCAACATATGAAGGTCGCTATTACGGTGTTCCCCGCGATGCCACCGCCGGGTTCATCGCCTATAATAAAGATATGTTCGATGCCGCCGGCATTCCATACCCCGAAGAAGGCTGGACAATTGACGATTACCGCAATATCGCCCTGCAACTTACCGATGCCAATAACGACCAATATGGCGTGGGAGCAATTGTGGGTAGCACGGGTTGTTTCCAATGGTCATCGTTTTCGTTCAACATGGGAGCGGATTTTGTCAGTTTGGATGGCAAAAAAGTTGACGGATATATGAACACCCCGGAAGCCATCAACGCGATGCACTACTGCTTGGGGCTGACGGCAGATGACCATGTCACTGCGCCATCCGGCTTGCAGGAACAATTTGGGGAATTGGTGTTTGTATCCGGCAAAATCGGTATGCAGCATATTTCCACATGGGAACTGCCTGCCATCCGCGAGCAGGCTGATTTCAACTGGGGTGTGGTTGCACCGCCGCGATTTGATGAAAACACCGATGAAATTGCATGGACAGATTCATATATGCTGTATATGTGGAGCGGCAGCCCGCACAAACAACGTGCGTGGGAATTCCTGAACTGGCTCAGCGGACCGGAAGCCGCCCAAATTATGGCTGACTCCGGCATTTGGACGCCCGCTGTCCCGCAAGTGTGGGAAGATATGGGTTGGGATAAAGACCCCGTATTGAGCGTGCCGTGGAAAGAACTACAAAAAGAGACCCGCGTCGCCAATTACGAACGTTCGCAATTCTATTGGGATTGTGTCGGCGGCATTTTTGACGACCTGTGGACAAATTATGTAGAATTGGGCGACAAAGATATCGAAGGCTTCATTATGCCCGCCGTTGATGATGCGCAAATGTGTCTGGATGATAATTACGCCTCGTTGCAGTAAACTTTATTGATTGTGATACGTGAAACATGATGCGTGATTTTTTACGAATCACGTTTCATGTTTTCACGTGTCACGCCACACTTTAACCGGAAAAAACTATGACCCCCATCCCTTCCGATTATAACCAACGAACTTATGCCGGATGGCTCGGCAAGTGCATCGGTGTGCGTTTTGGCGCGCCTTTGGAAGGCTGGACATACCAGCAAATCGCCGACACGCTCGGTACGGTGGAAGACTATCTGCCCCTGCCACCCGGAAAAATTTTCAAACCGGATGATGACACTGCTATGCCGATGATTCTCATCCGCGCACTGCAAGATTTCGGCGCAGATGTTACCGCCGCGCAATTCGGCGAAACGTGGCTCAACTATCTGGGCGACCAACACGGCACGCTGTGGTGGGGCGGTTACGGCATTTCCACCGAACACACCGCCTACCTCAATTTGGCGGCGGCTGTGCCTCCACCGCAGTCCGGCAGCATCGAAATGAACGGCGCGACGCTGGCAGAACAAATCGGTGGGCAAATTTTCAGTGATATTTGGGGGCTGGTTGCGCCAAACAATCCTCAATTGGCAGCAAAACTCGCTGCTCGCGCCGCCAGTGTTTCTCACGATGGCGACGGCATTCACGGCAGCGTTTTCATCGCCGTGATGGTCAGTTTGGCATTTAGCGAATCTGACCCGCGCAAACTGATTGAGAACGCTTTGACCCTCGTCCCCGACGATTCGGAATACGCGCGCGTGGTCAACGCCGTGTTGAATTTTCATCGGCAAAATCCCGAAGATTGGCGCGCCGCATACCGGTTCATCGCCGAAAATTTCGGGTACGATCGCTATTCGGGCGAAGTCCATATCATCCCCAACACGGGCATTGTGGTGATGGCGCTGCTGTACGGCGGCGGCGATTTTTCGCGCACCATTCAAATCGCCAATATGGGCGGCTGGGATACCGATTGCAATGTGGGCAATGTCGGCGCGATTATGGGCGTGGCGGTTGGACTGGATGGCATTCCGATGAAATGGCGCACGCCGATGAACGATATTTTGGTGGCGGCAAGTGTCATCGGCACACGCAATCTGCTCGACATTCCCGCCT
>JANTHQ010000460.1 GCA_024762375.1 Anaerolineaceae bacterium | reverse complement strand
AGTGAATAAATAATACCATTTTGTTTTTGTTTTGTCAATGTATTGTTCGGTAAATCTTGACAAATAGTGGTTTTCCTGTTATGCTGTTCTTGAAATAACTCAGAACGCGCTCAGGAGAAATGAATGCCCGTAAAAATCGTTACCGATAGCACCTGTGATTTGCCATCATCCATCATTGATACATTCAATATTAATGTAGTTCCACTTTTTGTCAACATTGAAGGAAAAAGTTATCAGGATGGAGTGACTCTGACCCGTGAGGCATTTTATCGCCAACTGCCGATGTGGGAGAGTTTTCCCCAAACTGCCGCACCGGGCCCCGAACATTTTCGGCGGGTGTACCAACAATTGCTCGATGATGGCGCGGCGGGCGTGCTGTCGATCCACATTTCCGAAAGTTTGAGCCTGACCGTCAATTCGGCGCGCAAAGCCGCGAAAGAGATGAACGACCCGCGGGTGGTGGTGATGGACTCGCGGCAGTTGTCGCTGGGGATGGGGTTTCTGGTTCAGTCTGCCGCCGAGTTGGCTGCCGCCGGCGCGTCCATCCCAGAAATAATTTCCAATCTTGAAAACAAAATTCGCCGCACCCACGTTGTGGCAATGATTGACACGCTCGAATTTCTGCAAAAAAGCGGGCGCATGAATCGATTTATGGCGGGTATCGGCGGTGTATTGAAAATCAAACCCATTTTGAAAATGTATGACGGGCAGCCATCTGCCGAGCGGGTGCGAACCCGCCGCCGCGCCTTCGACCGGCTGGAAAAATTGCTGGCCGCTGCCGCACCGCTGGAGCGTGTCGCGCTGGTGCACACCCATGCCCCGGCGGCAGCTGCAGAACTGCGCGCGAAAATTGCGTCGCTGCTCCCCGCCGGCGATATCTGGTCGGTGGATATTACGCCCGTTTTGGGTGCGCATTTGGGGCCCGGCGCGGTCGGGCTGGCGTATGTTTCGGCGCAGAATACGCGCGCTGAATAACTTTGATAATGTTTCAGGAAGGGAGAAAACCATGACACTCACAAAAATCATTTCGGCGATGGGCGTGCTGGCGATGGGCGGAATACTCATTTTCGCATTTTCCACCGGTGATTTTTTCGCCGAAGGGGCAATTTTGACTCAAATGCCGTGGGGAATTGTCTCGCTGGTTGATTTGTACACCGGATTCGCGCTGTTTGCCGTGTGGATTTTCTTCCGGGAAAAATCAATTTTCGCCGCAATTGGGTGGACGGTGCTGCTGATGGTGCTCGGATTTTTTACGGGCAGCCTTTACATGCTGATTGCCGCGCTGACCAGCGGCGGAAATTGGCAGCAATTCTGGCTGGGGAAACATGCAACCCAAGTTTCGTGAATTGCGGGATGAATTCCGCGCCGTTTTGGGCAGCCGGTTGCCGGACATTTTACTGCCGCCACTGGTTTTTTTGCTGGCAAACGGTTTGTGGGGGCTCAACGCGGCGATGGTTGCGGCGTTGGGGCTGTCGGCGGTCATCGGCGTGTTGCGCTGGCGGCGCGGCGAATCGCTCCGTTATGCGCTGGCGGGGGTCGGCAGTGTTTTGCTGGCCATCGGTCTCGCGTGGGGGCTGGGTCGGGCAGAGGGATACTTTTTGCCCGGATTGGTCAACGGCGCGTTGACGGTGGCGCTGTGCGGACTCAGTTTGCTGATAAAACGCCCGCTCACGGCGTGGAGCAGTTTTATCGCGCGGCGCTGGCCGCTGGAATGGTATTGGCATGACCGGGTGCGTCCGGCATATACCGAAACGACCCTGCTGTGGCTGGTGTTTTTCGGCGGAAAATTGTGGTGGCAAATATCGCTGTACCGTGCCGCGTCCGCCGACACGCTGGCTTGGGTGCAAACGTTGACCGGCTGGCCTGCGCTGGTGATTCTGCTGATTGTCACTTATCTTTATGGCACATGGCGGCTGAAAACTCTCGGCGGCCCCAGCGTTGAGGAATTCAAAACGGGCGCGCCATCGCCATGGCAAAGTCAACAGCGCGGATTTTGAGTGAAAGTTTCAAGTATTTCAGAAAAGGAAAACTTATGACAAATGAAGAAAAAATCGCGTGGATTGCATTACCCATCATCATTTTAATTGCCGCCGGATTGGCTTGGGCGGGCAGTCAGGGCGGCATGGAATTTGGCGGCGTGCCGGTATTTTTCATCGCGGTGGTGACGGCATTTGCCGTCAACTGGCTGGCATTCATTCCGGCGTGGCTCAAACACACCGAAAAATTTTTCGATTTGATGGGCGGTGTGACCTTCATCACCGTCACCGTGCTGGCGATTGCGCTCAGCCCGGTGCGCGACGCCCGCTCGTGGCTGCTGCCGGCGATGGTCGGCATTTGGGCGCTGCGGCTCAGTTCGTTTCTGTACCGGCGAATCCACAAAGCGGGCGAAGACCGCCGTTTCCGCGAGTTGAAAGTTTCGTTTCCGCGTTTTTTGCTGACATGGACATTGCAGGGGATGTGGGCGGCGCTCTCTTTGGCGGCGGCCCTGGCAGCCATCACCGCCCAAACACGCGTGCCGATTGGGGTGTTCACCGTAATCGGGTTCATCGTGTGGGCAAGTGGTTTTGTCATCGAAGTGGCGGCG
>JANTHQ010000459.1 GCA_024762375.1 Anaerolineaceae bacterium | reverse complement strand
TGGACGGAATTGCCAGCAGGGCAATCAGCGCACTGACAAAGTAGGTGGCGTGCAGCCCGAACCGGTCGCCGATGAGCCCGTTGGCGAAAATGGCAATCGGGCGCACCAAAAATGAAATGGCGATGAAAATGCCGTTGCCCAGCGCCCGGTTTTCGGGCATATTATCCTGCACCACCGCCAGCATCACCGGGGTGGTAGACAGCCCGGCAAATCCGAGCAGTAGCAATACCGGTGTGAGCAGCCAGCCTTCGGTGCGCAGAAAAATCAGCATCATCAGCGATGTGCCGGCGATGCCTGCCAGCAGAATTTTTTTGCGCCCGATGCGGTCGCTGAGATGCCCGCCGGTCAGTGCGCCGGCCACGCCTGCCACTTCCCACACCGACAGCGCCGCGCCGGCAATCCACAGGCTTGCGCCCTGCTGGGTCATAAATGTGGGCAGATACACCGACAGCGCAGTCATAATGAATTCTCGCGGCAACCGAATGCCAATCATCGGCAGAAAAAGGCGGCGAATGGCGGGCAGCGCGTGCCGGAAACCGCGCGGTTTTTCGGCTGGCTTCGCTGAAATGCCGTGCAATCGCCAAAAAAGGATGGCGGTTGCCGCCCAGCCGAAAATCACCACGCGATAGAATCCGTCCAGTGTCCACAGCGAAACCGCCCACACTGCCACCAGCGGTCCGACGGTGCGCCCCAGTTCGCCGCCCGCCATAAAATAACTCATCCCGCGTCCAACCTGCTTGCCCGAAATGCGGGCGACCATCGCCGGGGCGGGGGCGTGGAATGCCGCCACGCTGATGCCGGTGATGAACAGCAGCAGCGCCAGCGTCCAATAATTCGGGGCGAACCCCATCGCGCTGATGAGTGTGGCAGTCACGGCGGGGGCAAAAATGACCAGATAGCGCATACTGATTTTATCGGCGAAATAGCCGATAAACGGGTTGAGCAGCGCCGGCAGTTGGATGAACGCCGCCAGCGACCCCGCCGCCGTCAGCGACAGCGACATTTTCTGCATCAGCAGCGGCAGCAGCGGCGAAACGAACGCGGTGTATGTGTCGTGGGTGAAATGCCCGCCCACGATGGATAAAATTTGGTCGGTGTGAAATTTTTGGTCGTCCGCTTTGTCTCGAACGGGGATGGATGATGCCGTCATGCCGCTATCCGTTTGGGGTGAAATCAGTATGGCATCGGCGAGCCATCATAATTGATGAATGCGCCGCTTTGGGTGGGCGATAGCCGCTGAATCGTCTCAATAATGCGTGCCGCCGATTCTTCCGGGCGCAGGGGCGCGGCGCTGCCCCCCATATCGGTTTGCACCCAGCCGGGATGCACACTGACCACCGTCACGCCATCCGCTTGAAATGCGCTGGCGAGATTTTTGGTCAGCATATTTAACGCGGCTTTTGAAACACTGTACGGGATTGACCCGCCGCCGCCCCGCGAAATGGAACCGAGTTGCGAACTGATGTTGATGATTTTTTTGCCGGAACCGTTTTTGAGCAATGGATACAGATATTTTGTGGCAAGAAATGCGCCGCCCACGTTCACATCAAAATGATGTGCGACATCTGCCCACGCCAAATCGTCCACACTGCGGGCGCGGCTGGTATGGATACCGGCATTGTTTATCAGCAAATCGAGCCGCCCGAATTGGCGCTCGATGAATGTTCGCAGGGCAGCCAGCATCGGTTCGGCGGTGACATCCACATTGAAGGGATGCAGGTTGTCGGATTTTTGTGCCAATAGCGCTGCCGACCGCTGTTCATCGCGGTATCCGGCAACAACCCGATAGCCGCCGGCTGCCAATTGGGTCGCCAGTTGAAATCCAATGCCGCGATTCGCGCCGCTGACAAACGCCACTTTTTCATTTGCTGCCATAGGAAACACCTCCGGGTGGGTTGGGATTTGCTATTTTTTGTCGATTTCTGACCCTACGTCCCAATAATGTCAGTTCGGAGTTTTTGTCATTCCGGAAATTCGCGCAGCGAATTGTCCGGAATCCACAGTAGAAACCTATGGATTCCCGCCTTCGCACCCGCAGGGCACAGGCGGGAATGACATTTCAAGAATTTCTGCAAAATAACCGATTTTTCTCTTTTCGAGAAAAAATCCGAATTCAGATTAATAATTTTCAATGAACGATTTAAAAACGCCGGTAGCGGAAAGGTGGGTCAACGCCTCGGTGGTGGATGTTTCGCCATCCAAAAAGCGAACAATCTCCGGCATCGGCGCGGTGACCGTGCCCAACTCGTTGCCGTTTTTATCGTTGACGATAATTTTTGCCGAATCAAGATCCGCTTGCATATTCCCTTCGCTGAATGCGCGGATGGTGCGCAGTGCATTGCCCACTTCCAGCACAAATAATTTCAACAGCAGGTCGTTATCTTCCAGACTATATTCAGAAACGATGGTGATGATGGCGGTGCGCTCGCCACCGGTGGCGCGATTGTCCACAATTTTCACCACTGAATCGATACCGGCACTGCTGATGGTTCCCGCCATTAGTTTTTCCAGCGTCGCATCATCAAACACGGCGACGCGCGTTGCGGCGGGGGTGGGCGTTGCGGCAGGCGTGGGCGTCGGCGGGGCGGGGG
>JANTHQ010000458.1 GCA_024762375.1 Anaerolineaceae bacterium | reverse complement strand
AGCCCTTTCACCTCCAAATCCAAATCGACTGCTTGTGCGCGCGCTTTGGCAAGTGCGGCATCTGCAGCGGCAGAGGCTTTTTTTGCAGCCTTCAATGCGTCTGTTTCGACCAGGTTGGCGGCAATTTCTGCCAGTTTTCGGTTGATGGCATCAATTCGGCTGTCAAGTTGCTGCAATTGGTAGAGTTGGTAGACGTTTGGCACCGATTCGTTCTCCTTCGCTGGGTATCAAAACTGGCTTTCAAAATGATTACATAAATTATAACATAGTTGAAAAGCCAATACAACAAAAAAGTGGGCAGTCGTTTTGACTACCCACTTTTTTTACCAAACGATGTCTATTCATACCCTTCCGGGATGGGCATATCGGCATTCACATCCGCATCCGGCTTGAGATACGCCGTGAGCCGCACTTTCAACGAAGCGAAATAGCTGTTGTCGGGCGGGCCGTCGCCATAATCGAGTTCCAAAATACGCGCTTTTACCAGTAATGCCGATGTTTCCAAATTGAATGTCTTGCCTTCTTCGGCCATAACCGGTTCCGCCAACCGAGGCAGTTTCGAGCGTAGGATTTCGTCATTGAAGGCATATTCGCTCATTACCGGCACTGAAATGGTGCGGATGTCGGTTTTATCGAACAACCAGACATCAAATGCCAAAACCCGTTTCGGTGAGCCGGAAGCAAATCCTTCCAAAATGCCGATGCCACATTCACCCACAAATTTTCCGTCGGCGTCTTCCACACTGAACGATGTTTCATAATTATCGTTGCCCAGCGCATAGCTGTCTGTCCACTGCCCCAATTGGAGATAGTCGCTCGGCACATCCGTTTCTTCCGGATAGTCGGCGGGCGGCATTTCAAATGTGCTGCGCGATTGACGGCGCGTGCGCGGTTTGCGCAGCCGGTTCAACAATACAGCCAGCAAGCCCAACGCAATCAGCACAAACAGCAGGATGAGCAGCAATCGTCCCCAATTGATGCCGCCTTCGTCGGGCGGGGGCAAAGTGCCGCTGCCCGGCGATGTGGGCGTCGGCGCAACGGTAGCAGTTCCACCCGGTGGGGGCGAAACCGGTGTGCTCTGTGCCGGATTGACCACCACGCCGGATGTTTGCCCCAGTTTCATGGCAAAATCCGGGAGCGCGCCCGCATCGGTCAACCCTCGATTCACATCATCGGGCGACCAGCCTTCCTGCTTCATCAGTGCCGCGGCGAGTTCTGCGGTCAAAGTGGCTTCTGCTTCGCTGCCGCTGCTGGCCAGTGTTTTGTTTGCTTCCGCCAGCAAACGCGCTTTATCTGCCGCGCTGAAGGTGTTGAGCCGTTCAGCCGCTGCCCCGATGTCGCGGGTTGTCATATATGCCTCTGCCACCGACTGCACGTATGCGCGCTGGTAGAAGTCGCTCAATTCGTTGGGATATGCGCCACCGGCATAATATGCCGGCTGAACCAGCCATGCCCACGCCAGCCCCACTGCCAGCCCGATGACCAACCCCAACACCACTCCGATGATGAGTGGTCGCGCACGATTGATATTGTCTCCTGATGTGCCCATGATACGCTCCTAAAATGTTACCCTCGTGATTGATATCTACTTGGTACTATTGTACCATACTCTTCGGATTGCGCAAGATTTGACGCTCAACTTGACAATAACAGTTTAACATAAAATTGATTTTTAGTAAAGTGGGGATGCGATATTGGGCACGCTGTAGCATGCCCCGACACTTTCGGGTTCTCAGGATGAAAAATCGGCAAGCGAGGGCAGAAGCCGACGGCTATTTGCGCGGCAGAACCACCGGCAGCGCGGAACGGGTGAGAATTTCCACGCCGCTATCGGTGACGAGCGCCATGTTTTCCAGCCGCACGCCGAATTCTCCCGGCAGGTAGATGCCCGGTTCGATGGTGATGACCATGCCCGATTGCAGTTCGGTTTCGCGGGCGTAACTGACGGGCGGCATTTCGTGTACGACGAGTCCCACGCCGTGTCCCAAACTGTGCCCGAAATTGTCGCCATATCCCGCCGCCGCGATGACATCCCGCGCCAGTGCATCGGCGGCACGGCTGGTCATTCCGGCGCGAATACCGTTCTGCGCGGCATCCATCGCATCTTTCACGATTTGCCACACGTTGCGGTAGCGCGGATTTTTCGGTTCACCCAAACTGAACGTGCGTGTCATATCCGAACAGTAACCGTCCACCACACAGCCCATATCCACCAGCACCACATCTCCCAACCCGATGAGGGCATCGCCGGGGGTGGCATGCGGCAGGGCACTATTGGCGCGAGTGGCGACGATCGTATCGAATGAAAGGGCAGTTGCGCCGTGGGTTCGCATGTAAACTTCCATCTCCCATGCCACATCGCGTTCGGTCACGCCGGGTTGAATCCATTCATACAGATGGGCCATCGCCGCATCGGCGACGGCTTGCGCCCGTTTGATGGCATCCAGTTCGGCGGGGGTTTTGATGGCGCGCAGTTCGGCGGTGAAACCGGTGGTGGGCGTCAGCGTGACGGTGTCGGGCAGGGCAGATTGCCACGCCTCAAATTGTGCCACCGTGAAATGGTCGGCTTCAAAAGCGATGGTCGCCGCTGTCATT
>JANTHQ010000457.1 GCA_024762375.1 Anaerolineaceae bacterium | reverse complement strand
ACCATTCAAATCGCCAATATGGGCGGCTGGGATACCGATTGCAATGTGGGCAATGTCGGCGCGATTATGGGCGTGGCGGTTGGGCTAGATGGCATTCCGCTGAAATGGCGCACGCCGATGAACGATATTTTGGTGGCGGCAAGTGTCATCGGCACACGCAATCTGCTCGACATTCCCGCCTGCGCTGACCTATTTTGCGATTTGGGCCGGCAATTGGCGGGTGAAAACCCGGTGCCGCGCAAACCACGTTTCCATTTTCAATATGCCGATTCTACACACGGGTTTCAGTTTGATGGGAAAAACGGGAAAATCATCGCCCTGAAAAATGATGGCGGTGGGTTGCGTGCCATCGTGCGAAAACTCAATAAAAAAGGGATGGTACGGCTATTTGCCCCAACCAGCCTGCGCCCCAATGATTTGAGTGCAAATTATTATGGCGCCAGTTTTAGCCCGAAAATTTATCCGGGACAGACTGTGCGTGCCGCTGTCACATTACCTGCCGGTGCGCCGCCGACACTGCGCGCCGGACTGTTTGTTTGGGATGACAACCGCGCTGAGTATCATCAAGACATCGGCACACCGCTCATCCCCGGCGAGACGGTCGAAATGGCATACACCATTCCCGCGTTGCACAATGCGTTACTGGCAAAAGTCGGCCTCGTGCTGAAAAACACTGGGCAGCCGTGGAGTGGCTCATTCACCCTGAATTGGCTCGATTGGGGCGGTATGGCGCACTTCAGCACCGATTTCGGGCTGGAACGGGCAGAATTCGGTGCAATCAGCCAGTGGACATATCTGCGAGGCTATTGGCGGCTGGAAAATGGGACATATCACGGCAGTGGTGCGGGTATCAACGAAAGTTACAGCGGTGATATTGACTGGACGGATTATCGGCTGGACGTGCAGTTGACGCCGTTGCTGGGTGACCGGCATTTTGCGCTGGTGCGGGTGCAGGGTGCACGGCGCAGTTATGCCGTCGGCTTTGCGCCCGATGGGCGTCTGATAATTTATAAAAATCAGGGGGGATACCGGCAAGTTGCCGAGACGCCATTTGTGTGGCAGCATGGGCAATCATACCGATTGGGCGTCACTGCCGCCGGAAATCGGTTGCAGGTGGTGGTGGATGATGTACCGCTGCTGTCGTGGGCTGATGAGGACGTGCCGTATCTGCACGGGCAAATCGGGCTTTCAAATTTTTCGGGGTGTCACACCCGTTTTGAAAAGGTGAAGGTTTCTTATGGCGAATAAAACCGCTCCCAAAATTACAGTGGTCGGCAGTTTGAATATGGATTTAATTGTGCGTGCACCGCACATTCCCGCACCCGGCGAAACCGTCACCGGCCGCACGTTCAGCACGGCAGCAGGCGGCAAAGGGGCGAATCAGGCGGTGGCGGCGGCGCGATTGGGCGCGCAGGTGACGATGGTTGGTTGTGTGGGCGATGATGCGCACGGGCGCGCGTTGATTTCGGGTTTGCAGGCAGACGGTATCCGCACCGATTTTGTGCGCGTGGATGGCAAGGCCGCGACAGGCGTGGCGCTCATCACCGTTGCCGATAGCGGCGAAAACAGCATCGTGGTTTCACCCGGGGCGAACCATACCCTCTCTCCCGCAGATGTTTCGGCGGCAGAAGCAGCCATCGGCGGGGCGGATATGGTGCTGTTGCAGTTGGAAATTCCATTGGAAACCGTGACTGCCGCTGTGCAGATGGCGAAAAAACATCGCGTGCCGGTATTGCTCAACCCCGCCCCGGCGCACCCCCTGCCCGATGAGGTTTTGGCAAGTGTAACATATTTTATCCCCAATGAAACGGAGACCGCGCTTTATTGCGGTTTTCCCGTTTCCGATGACCGCGGCGCAGAGAAAGCCGCCGGGCAATTGAGCGAGCGATTCGGTATGGAAATGGTAGTGCTGACGCTCGGCAGTCGCGGCGCGTTGTTGCACACCGGCGGACAAAATATCTATGTGCCACCGTTTTCGGTTTCGGCGGTGGATACCACTGCCGCGGGCGATGCGTTTGTCGGCGGGTTTGCTGTAGCCATCACCGAAGGGCGCGCGCCGGTGGATGCGGCGCAGTTTGCTTCGGCCGTGGCGGCGTTATCGGTAACAAAAGCCGGGGCGCAACCATCGCTACCCCGGCGAGATGCCGTTCAGAATTTTCTCTCACAAGGCGAGTAATGTCGCTTTTCTTCTCTGTTTTCCCTCAGGTTCAACAAAAATAGAAAATAACAGCGTCGGAAGACGCAGTATTCGATGAAGCAACGTGCCACTAACGAAAATGATCGTCGTCCCAAGGGGTTGGATCGCCAAATAGCGTAACGCTGCGGTGCCATTTCTCTTGGGGCGACATATCATCCGTGATAAACGGCTTCCCGTAATTGTCGTATGATATGTTGTTGAACAATACATCATAGCCAACCAAAAAGAAAACCAGTATTGGTACGGCGATAAATATAATTGCAACAATTTCTCCCCATCCCATAGTGTCACCTCCATCTGTTGAATGACCTAAATGATTGCCATAAACTGCTATTGTAAGGAGTGATTTATGGCGAATTCATTTGGTTGAAAAAGTACGCCGTTATAAGAGTCGGGTACAAACCTCG
>JANTHQ010000456.1 GCA_024762375.1 Anaerolineaceae bacterium | reverse complement strand
GTGGGGCGGCGATCGCCGAGTGTATGCCGCCGTGAAGTTTGTGCTGTATACCTTCGTCGGTTCCACATTGATGCTCATTGCCACCATCGTGATTTACCTGCACGCCGGAACCAGCGATTTGCCAACGTTGCTCAATTCGGCGGCGATGCCGGCGGGCACGCAAATTTGGCTGTTCTTCGCCTTCGCGCTGGCGTTTGCCATTAAAGTCCCGCTCTTCCCGCTGCACACGTGGCTGCCCGCGGCGCACGTGCAAGCCCCAACCGCCGGTTCGGTTTTGCTGGCAGGCGTTTTGTTGAAAATGGGGACGTATGGCTATCTGCGGTTTGCCAACCCGCTTTTCCCCGAAGGGATGGCATATTGGGCGCCGCTTCTTTCCGTGCTGGCGATAATCGGTATTTTGTATGCCGCGCTGGTGGCGCTGGTGCAGGAAGACGTGAAAAGTTTGGTGGCGTATTCTTCGGTGGCGCATATGGGTTTCATCATGCTGGGAATTTTCAGCGGCGGTTTTCAGGGAACCAGCGGTGCGGTGTTGCAGATGGTCAATCACGGATTGAGCACGGGGGCGCTGTTTATGCTCATCGGGGTGCTGTATGAACGCCGCCACACACGGCTGATGAAAGATTATGGCGGTATTTTCGCCAAAGTGCCGGTATTCGGTTCGTTTTTCTTGATTGCCGTGTTCTCAAGCGTGGGCTTGCCCGGTTTGAACGGGTTTGTCGGCGAGTTTACCATTCTGTTGGGGACATTTGTGCACAACCGAGTATTCGCTGCATTTGCCACTTTCGGCATTGTGCTGGCGGCGTGGTATCTGCTCACCGCTGTGCGCCGTGTGATGTTCGGCCCCTTCAATCCGGCGAATGAAAATCTCACCGATATGAACTCGCGCGAAGTGGTTGCCGCGCTGGTGTTGACCGTCTTCTTCTTTGTGTTGGGCGTGTTCCCGAATTTGGTGTTCGACAAAGTTAATCCCGATGCTGAAGCATTGGTCAATGCCACTGCGCCACAAACCGCGCAAGTGGTCAATCAATAGTGAAATCAATTTCACCCGAAAAATCATTGATGGTACAAGACTATGACAGCAATTGAAATTCCTCCGTTGAATTTTGCCGCACTATTACCGTTGTTAATTGTTATCGGCACCGGGTTGTTGGTGGTGATACTCGATTTATTCATTGCCGACAAAAAATCGTTGGGCTGGTTGAGTCTGATTGGGGTGATACTGGCGGCTGTTGCGGGCAATATGCAACAAGGTATTGCCGGGTTTGACCCAACTTTCCAAAATGTGGCGATTTCTGACGGATATGCTAATTTCTATAACCTGATTTTCTTGAGCACAGCCGCACTCTCGATTTTGGTAGCGATGGGCTATTTGGGGCGCGTCGGTTTGCACAAAGGCGAATATTATGCGCTGTTGCTGTTTGCTACCAGCGGTATGATGGCCATGGCGATGGCCACCGATTTGATGGTGGTATTCATCGGGCTTGAAACCATGTCGATTGCGCTGTATGTGATGTCGGCATTGAACCGCCATTCGCGCCCGTCCGGTGAAGCAGGTATGAAATATTTCTTGATGGGGGCATTTGCCTCTGCCTTTTTATTGTATGGCGTCGCGTTGACATACGGCGCCACAGGCAGCACCAATTTTGCAGACATCGCCAGTGTTTTATCGGCGGGCACACCCGCACCGATGGCGATGCTCGGCTTGGGACTGATGCTGGTCGGGTTCGCCTTTAAAGTGGCGGCCGTGCCTTTCCAATGGTGGACACCGGATGTGTACCACGGTGCACCCACCGCTGTGACCACGTTTATGTCGGTGGGGGCAAAAGCAGCCGGTTTCGCCACCCTGATGCGTTTGCTGATGGTTTCGTTCCCCGCATCCACCGCCGATTGGCAGTTGGCAATCGCCGTGCTGGCGGTACTGACGATGACACTCGGCAATGTGGCGGCGCTGGCACAAAAAGACGTGAAACGGATGCTGGCTTATTCCAGTATCGCTCATGCGGGATATTTGTTGGTGGGTGTGGCTGCCGGAACGATGGAAGGTGTCAGTTCGGTGCTTTTCTATTTGCTCGTTTATGCCTTCATGAATATCGGCGCATTTGCCGTGGTGGGGGTGTTGGAAAAGAAAGATGCCGTTGGTACCAAATTGTCAGAATATGCCGGACTGGCGACGCGCAATCCGTGGCTCGCTGCGGTGATGGCCGTGTTCCTCTTTTCGCTGACCGGTTTTCCGCCGTTGGCAGGTTTCTGGGGAAAATTCTACCTGTTCCGCGCTGCTGTCAACGCCGATTTGACATGGCTGGCGGTTGTCGCCGTCATCAACAGTGGTATTGCCGCTTTCTACTATTTGGGGGTGGTGGTGCAAATGTACATGAAACCGGCGGAAGATGGCGCATCGAAAAGTTCGGTACAGCTGGCAACTCAAATCGCATTGGCCGTGGCCGGTATTGCCGTGGTACTCATCGGTATCATCCCCGCGCCGGTGGTAGAAATGGTCTCAAAAAGCTTGTTCGGATAATAGAAAGCATCCTTTTGAAAAGGGTGGGGTTTCCCCGCCCTTTTTTGGTTTAAAATCGAAAACCCAAATTTGACATAGAACGACTGTTCGTGATAGAATA
>JANTHQ010000455.1 GCA_024762375.1 Anaerolineaceae bacterium | reverse complement strand
CACTTCCTTTCCGAAAATCGGTATCGTACAATGCGGGCTATTATAATGGTTGCGGAACATTGGGGCAAGAATCAATGGCGAGAAAACCCTACGGCTGGCCGACGGTTGCTATCCAGTTGCGCAATTGTTGCTCAAAACGGGCTGTGCTGAACGTTTCGGCGTGTTGCCGGATGCGTGTCGGGTCGAAAGTCATTGTCTCGAATCGCTGCACGGCATCCATCAAACTTTCCACCGTCTGCTCGCGGAAAAAAATGCCCGTTTCGCCGTCAATCACGGTGTCGAGTGCCCCGCCTGCGCCGAAAGCAATCACCGGGCGTCCCGCTGCTTGCGCTTCCACCGGCGTGATACCAAAATCTTCATAGCCGGGGAAAATGAACGCCCGCGCATTCGCCATCAGCCGAGCCACATCATCCCATGGCAACCGTCCGGTAAATTCCACCGTTTCCCCGGCGATGGCTTCCAGCGCGGCGCGGTCTCGCCCGTCGCCGGTGATGATGAGGCGTTTTCCGAGCCGAGAGAATGCTTGCACCGCCAAATCAATCCGTTTGTATGGAATGAGCCGCGACACGATGAAATAGTAATCTTCGGTGGGGTGCGGCACGGGTTGAAAACGGTCGGTGTTCACCGGCGGGTGGATGATGATGGATTCACGGCGGTAATATTTTTTGATGCGCTGCTGAATGTCGGTGGAGATGGCGCAGAAATGGTCAACCCGCTGGGCGGCGGAAAAATCCCAGCGGCGCAGTGCAGCAATTATCGGCGACAGCACAATATCTGCCACCCTGCCGAGTTGCTCGCGGCGGGCGTAACTGCCATAATCCCACACATACCGTGTCGGCGCCAAACAGTAGCACAGATGCGTTTGGTCGGCGGCGGTTTTCAACCCGTGGATGAACCCGCTTTTGTTCGACAGAATCACATCGAACCCGCGCACATTCAAACTGCGTACCGCCGCCGGGTACAGCGGCAGATACGGCTGGTGGTGGCGGTGGATGCCCGGTGCGTGGTTCAACCAACTGGTGATGATATGCCATTTGCGATATTCGGCGGGCATCAAATCGGGGGCGTAAATGGTGGTGAATACCGGCGCATCGGGAAACATGCCGACCATCGTTTCCAGCACGTTTTCCGCGCCGCCCATTTGATTCAACCAATCGTGAGCCAGTGCAATCTTCATAAGGCAGCATGATAGCCGTAAGCCCGCCGGAACGCAAACAACATTTCTCCCCATGGGCTTCATCGTGTAAGATACCATATAGCACAGCATCCAAAGGAGGAATCATGGACATTTCTGGCGTTTCATCACTGGCGATAGCCGTCAGCATCATCGTTGGCACGGTGGCGGCCATCTGGCTAACGCGAATCATTTTAAACACATGGGGAAAACGACTGGCGCATATGACCAACAATCGGCTCGATGACGCCATTCTAAACGCGTTGCGTTTGCCCATTTATATCGGCGTGGCATTACTGGGCATGCGTGCGCTGGTAACGCAAGTAACCGCGTTTCAGGTGTTTGAATCTCGCACGGTTGATACACTTCTATTTTTGCTTTTGTGGCTATTGGGTTATCTGACCGTTTACCGGTTGACGGTGAACATTTCGCAGTGGTATCAATCGGATGTGGCATACCGCACCGAAACCCAACTCGATGAGCAAATTGTGCCGTTTTTCCGCCGCATCACGCTGGTGGTTATCACCATCATCGCTATCATCGTGCTGATGGGCTATTTTAACGTCAATACCGGCACCATCAGCGCATTCATCACCACGCTGGGCATCGGCAGTTTGGCAATTGCACTGGCCGCACAAACCACTCTCGGTGATGTTTTCAGCGGGGTGATGATTATAGTTGACCGCCCATTTCGCATCGGCGACCGCATCGAATTGCGCGAACTGCAAACATGGGGCAATGTTACCGATATTGGATTGCGCAGTACTCGCATTCTCACCCGCGATAACCGGCTGGTGGTGGTTCCCAATTCGGTAATTGCTGCTCAACCCATCGTCAACCATTCCATTCCGAACAGTATGTTCCGTGTGCAGACAGAAGTCGGCGTGGCCTACGGGCTGGATGTCGATGCTGTGCGAGCCGTGCTGGTGGATGCCGTCCGCGCGCAAGATTGGGTGATGAAAGATAAACCCATTGAAGCGCTTTTTTTGGAATTTCAAGATTCGGGATTGCTCTTTCGGGTGCGCTGTTGGATAGATTCGTATGAAGAAACGCGGCGCACACTGGACAAACTGAACACCTGCATCTATCATGCTCTCACAGAAGCAAAAATGGAAATTCCCTTTCCGCAGCGAGTGGTTCATTTACAGCAAAATTGACGGGGGACGCAATGAGTTTCACCAAAAAATTGAGCACACTGATTCGCGCCACGGTACACAGTGCACTGCCAACCTTTTCCCGGCCAAAAACCTCGGCGGAAAAACTGGCGCAACTGCGCCGCGATTTGGCGGCGATGGAAGCCAAAGAGCGAGAATTGGCAGAATTACTGAAAAAAACGCGCCGCGAAGCGCAATCGGCGGCAGAAGCGGGCGATATTGCCGCCGCGCAGACGAAAGAACGGCTGGCGGCAAAACTGGCGGCCCAGTTGGATGCCCAATCGGTGCGGGCG
>JANTHQ010000454.1 GCA_024762375.1 Anaerolineaceae bacterium | reverse complement strand
GTAGCAAAACGAAATCCGATTCCCGCAGCAGGGTTTCAAAATCCACCCGCACCGCACCCAGCGATGCCGCCGCCGGGGAATCGTGCCGTTGGTGGTACAAAACGCGCATGCCAAACCCCGCCGCGCGCCGCGCCACCGCCCGCCCAATGCGCCCAAAACCGACAATTCCCAGCGTTGCCCCATGCACATCCACACCGAGCAGCCGCATGGGTTCCCACGTTTGCCATTTTCCCGCGCGAACAAATCGTTCGCCCGCCACCACGCCCCGCGCCGCCGCCAGCAGCAGCGCAAAAGCGAAATCGGCGGTAGTTTCGCTCAAAATTCCGGGCGTGATTCCCACTGCGATACCGCGCGCCGTCGCTGCCGAAATATCGATATTGTCATACCCGACCGCCATATTGCTGACGACCTTCAACTGCGGCCCTGCCGCGTCCATAATTTCCGCGTCGATTTTATCGGTCAACAGCGAAAGAATCCCGTCTACCCCGCGCACGCGCGCCAGCAAAACTTCACGCGAAGGGGGAAGATCGCCCTCCCAAATATCGGTGTCGCACGCCGCGCGAATCTGCGCCAGACCTTTTTCGGGGATTTTTCGGGTAATGAATACTTTCGGTTTCATGGGAATACCTCAAATGATAGCACACAGATTGCACGGATTGAACGGATTCCCACTGATTTTTTATCTGTGAAAATCTGCAACATCCGTGTCATCCGTGTGCCATTTATTTCTCCAACCGCGCCGAGATTTGCGCGGCGATGTCGGCGAAATCATCCGCCGATTGCACAAAATTTAGCCGGTCGGCGTTGATGGTCAGTACCGGGCAAAGGGTAAAACCGTCAATCCACCCGTTATACAGCCCGTTGAGCCGTTCCAGATATTGCGGGTCGATATCCTGCTCGAATTCGCGCCCGCGTTTGGCAATTCGCCGCAGCAGGGTTGGCACACCCGCCTTCAGGTACACCATCAGCGATGGCGGCGGCAGCAGTTCGACCATCACTTCATACAGTTCGCGGTAACTGCGATAATCGCGCTCGTGCATATTTCCCTGCCGATAGAGATTCGTTGCGAAAATTTCCGCGTCTTCATATACCGTACGGTCTTGCACCACATGGTTTGGATGGCGCATTAAATCTTTGTGATGGCGCAATCGCCGCGACAGAAAGAAAATCTGCGAATGGAAACTCCACGTTTTCATATCGCGGTAAAAATCCGCCAGATACGGATTGTCATCCACCGCTTCATAAAACGGCGTCCAGCCGAAATGCGCCGCCAGTTTTTCGGTGAGCGTGCTTTTGCCCACGCCCACATTTCCCGCAATGGCGATGAATTTTTTGCTCATTTTTCCTCCGCGCCGGCGTGCCACTCGCGCCCAATGTTGGTGTCCATTTTTTCCAGATATGCCGCTTCCAAATCAATGCCGGTGTAATTTGCCAACTTCAGCAGATACGCCAGCACATCCGCCAATTCCTGCTGCAACCCGTCCCGATGGGCGTTGAGCGCGCGCCGCAGCGCTGCCGATTCATCTGCGCCGGCGGCGGCGTGCTCCAATTGCGTGTGCCGCACTCGCGCCATCGTTTCGCTCAATTCACCCATTTCTTCGAATAATTTCATATAATTCAAAAACAAATCGGTGGAAAAGTGTTTTGCGCGGTCGAGCGCGTGATGGAACTGCTGAAAATCGGGCAGGCGGCGGTTGGTGTCGTCGGCAAAAATTGCCGACAGTTGCGGCGCGTCGGCGGGCGACCCGTTCAGCAGCGATGGCTGGCTGGCGCCGCTTTCCAAGGCGCTTTTTATCTGCCCGATGACCTGCTGCCGCGCGTCCAAATCGTTCACCACATTCAGGTCGTCGGTGGCGATGGTAAGCACGGGGGCTTGCGAAAAATCGGCGAACAAATCGTCATACGCGGCAGAAAGCGCGGCGATATATTCGCGTTCCATGTTGCGCTCATACGGGCGGTCGCGCACGGCGATGCGGTCCATCAGCGTGTCTACCGAGGCTTTCAGATAGACCACCAGTGTTGGGGCGGGAATGCGCTCGGCGAGAGCGGTGTACACATTTTCATACACCGCCAGTTCGTCATTTTCCAAATTCAGGTGGGCGAAAAGCCAGTCTTTGGCAAACAGATAATCGCTGACCAGCGGCGAATGTTTGATGGCGCGCGGGATGACCTGATGTTGCTGGCGGTAGCGGCTCAGCAAAAAGAAAATCTGGGTTTGAAAAGCGTATCGGGAACGGTCGGCGTAAAAATCGCTGAGGAAGGGATTTTCCTCAAACACCTCCATCAAAATTTCGGCAGAAAGCGCCTCTTGCAGATACCGTGCCAACGTGGTTTTTCCCACGCCGATGACGCCTTCAATGGCGATGTATGGGTATGGCATATTCACTCCTTCAACCACAAAATGGGGGAATGGGAACTGTAAATTCCACAATATACAGGATACACCTTTCGGCGAAAAATGGAAAATAGTTTTCAGTGATTGGTTATCAGTTATCAGCCGACTGTGGTTTGTCAACTGCATAAAATACGACTGTGATAACATTGAACCGACAACTTTAAACTGAAAACTGACCACTGATTACTTCCTGCAACTTTTTCCGCTATAATCCGTAATAGGTTATGCAGGGAGCGAT
>JANTHQ010000453.1 GCA_024762375.1 Anaerolineaceae bacterium | reverse complement strand
GGGCTGGATGGGGTGCTGGTTGCAGTCGGCACTTCATCGGTGACGGTCAGCGTGGTTGAATCTTGCGCGCTGGCGCCATCTTTGTCTGTGGCGGTCAGGGTCAGAGTGAACTCACCCATCGTATCGGGGCAAGTGTAACTCGGCGCACTGACATCCGCACCGCTGAAATCCGCCCATGAGCAACTGAGTTGTCCGTTGTCCACCGGGCTGGGGTCGCTGCAATTGCCCGCCAGTTGAATTGTTTCGCCGGGTAGGCAGAAATATGGGCCGCCGGCATCGGCAATTGGCGGCAGATTGCGCACCATCACCGGCACAGTGGCACTCGATGTTTCGCCATCGGGAGAATGCACCACCAGCGTGACGGTGTAATCGGCGGGGCCGTCGTCGTATGAAACGTTGGGGGTCGCCCCCGATTCAGTCCGCCCATCGCCCAAATCCCACGTATAGCTGGCGATATCGCCGGTTGAACTGCTGCCATCCAGCGTGAAAGGCGTTGCTTCATCTACGTTGTATGAACCGGAAATCACGGCAACGGGTGGTTCTCCGGTGGCGGGTGGTTCTGTCGGTTGGCGAGCACGGACGATGAGCCACAGCAATAAACAGGCGACAATAACCAAAATAGTGATAATCAGTAACGCGATGCGGCGAGTATTGTTGGTCGGTGGGTTTGCAGACATAAAATCCTCCTTCATTCTGCTAAACATAAAGTTAGTACCATTATACTATACTTTACATAAATAGTCAATCGGGGCAAAAAAAAAGAGACGGCACACAGGCCGTCTCTATTGCAAATCCAACGTGCTTTTTCAGCGAAAAATTACAGTTTCAAGAAATGGTAGCGGCAGAGCACACTGCGCTGTCTACAGCACCAGCTCCGCCATCAATTGCACGGCATCTACGGTGAATGTCATGATGTTCAATGTGCTGGCCGGGCTTTCCTGCCACAATTGCAGCCGGTCTTTGATGCGCGCGGGTGGCCCGCACAGCGCGACATCATCCACCAGCGCATCGGGGACGGCGGCTGCCGCCTCACCCTTTTTCCCCGCCAAAAATAAATCTTGCACGCGGATGGCCTCCGCTTCGTAACCGAACCGGGATGCCAAATTGAAATAGAAATTCTTTTCTCGTGCCCCCATCCCGCCGATATACAGGGCCAGCGTCGGTTTGACGAAACTGCGGCAGGCATCGACATCTTCGCCCACCACCACCGATACCGATGGCGTGATATCCAAATCGGCGAGCGATTTGCCCGCTTTGGCCAGCCCGGCGTTCACGGCTTCCGCGTAACTTTCGGCGTAATGGCGCGGCGAGAAGAAAATTGGCAGCCAGCCATCGGCGATTTCCGCGGCGAGCTGAACGTTTTTCGGCCCGATTGCCGCCAAATAGATGGGTAAATCGGCACGGCCATGCAAAATGCTTTTCAGCGGTTTGCCCAGTCCGGTGGCGTCATCACCGTGATAGGGCATATGATAGTATTTTCCATCGAATGAAACCGGTTTTTCGCGAGCGAAAATTTGGCGCAAAATGGCGATATATTCACGGGTTTTACCCAGCGGGTGGCGGTACGATTGCCCGTGCCAGCCTTCGACCACCTGCGGGCCGGACATTCCCAACCCCAACAGAAACCGTCCGCCGGAAAGTTGGTCGAGCGTCATGGCGGTCATGGCGGTCATCGCCGGGGTGCGGGCGGGCATTTGCATGATGGCGGTTCCCAGATGGATATTTTTTGTCTGCGCGCCAATCCACGCCAGCGGCGTGACCGCATCCGAGCCGTATGCTTCCGCCGTCCACACGGCAAAATAGCCGAGCCGGTCGGCGGCCTGAATCATTTCTATCGGTAAATTGATGGTTGAGCCGGAATAGCCGATGTACAATCCGAGTTTCATAATGGCTCCTGTGTTAAAGTGGGGCAGGTCATCAACCTGCCCTCGAAATGTTTTTAATTGTCGGTCAATCCGGGCGCGAGTAGCGCAGTGCCGTTCAAAATATACAACTTGCCGTTGTCCGGATTGACGAACATATCGTGCAAATTGTCGAACGCAATGTCGCCATTGGCTGTTTTGGGCCTAAATTGGGCAATGAATTGCCCTTCTTTCGACAGTTGAACAATCCGCTGGTTGCCTGCATCGGCCACGTATAAATACGGGGCATCCTCTGTGGGCGATACAATTGCCACCGGATTTTTCAGCGGGATATCCAAACCGTTAATTTCAAATGGCTGCGGTTCGCCGCTCAAAAATTTGGCGATGTGGCCATCTTGATACAGCACATAAATTGCGCCATCAATGGTCATATCAACAGCACCGCTCAAATTTACCGGTACCCCGTCGGCGAAATAGTTGTCCGGCGGGCTGGGATAGCCATTGGCGGCCGGAAAATAGCGGAAAATCTGGTTGGCAGCCGTATCGAGCACATATAAATTGCCATAATAGCTGTCGAATGCCACCGGGTTTTGCCACTGGTCGGGGCTGTAAATGCTGATTGCGCTCAGTACATTGCGTGCGGGGTCATATTCGAACAATCCGCTGCGGGTAGCGATGACCAATCCTCCGGCGACACGTTCGCCACCGGCCGGAACCCAAGTCATGCCCAGAATATCGCCCACCGAAACATCGCCCACCTGTTGCCCGCTTTGGG
>JANTHQ010000452.1 GCA_024762375.1 Anaerolineaceae bacterium | reverse complement strand
AAATTGTACACATCTCCCCGCGCTTCCAGCAGTGCCCGCACCCCTGCCACCGAAATTTCTTGCAACCCGGCCATATTGAGGACAATCGTTTCGTTTTGATGAGACTGCCCCACTCGCAGAATGGAGCGCATGAACGTTTCGGTTGCACGAGCATCAAACTGGCCAAACAGATTCAGGCACATCAACCCATCAATGGTCGTTTCCTCCACCTGAAAATTACCGGCGCTGTTGAAAAAAACTTCCCATCCTTCGCGTGCCACATCCACCATCACCAGCGAACGGCGGTCGTGGTGGGTCAGGTACTCTCGCGTTTGCTGCAACGCGGCCATAATCTCTTCATCGGTGGATGCGGGGTCGTGGTGGAACAAAACCAGCCGTTTGACTTTGGCGGCACGGGCAATATCGGCGCCAATCAACCCGGAACTGTGTCCCCAATCTTCTTTGATGATAGATTCGCGCACCGAAAACTGGGCATCAAAAATGAGCATATCGGCATCGCGGTAAAAATCAATATACTGTTTCAACGACGGGTGATCGAGGCGTTTGTATTCGCCATCGGTGGCAAGCACAATCACATCCTCGCCTTTTTCCACCCGATAGGCATACGCTTTGCCCGGGTGCTGCAATTCGATATTGCTGATGGAAAACGGCCCGAGTTCAAACGTGCCATTCGGTTCAAGCTGATGAAAGCGGAATGTCGCGCCGAGTGCCGCAAATTGCGCCGGAAAAACCCGGCTATCCATCTGGTCGTTCAGCACATCCGGCACATACGGGTGAACATGATACACATCAAATTCATTCCCTTTGATGAACGCCGGCACAAAAAACGGAAATCCCTGAATATGATCCCAGTGGGTGTGCGTGAAAATAATGGACGCCCGCCCTTTCCCTTCGGCGAACTCGCGTGTCATCATATACCGTCCCAATTCTCGCATCCCCGAACCGGCATCAAAAATGATGAACTCATCATCGCTTTCTAGCGTTACACAGGTGGTATTGCCACCAATGGTGCTGTTGACGGCAAACGGCAATCCTGCCACAAACGAAGCTACCGCATCTCGGTTGTTTAAATCAATCCCGGTGCGACCCGCTTCGGTCAGAGCAGCGATAATTTTTTGGGAAATCGGTTGCGACTGAATCGGTGACGGAATCGAACCGCGTACCCCCCAGAATTTTAGCTTCATAAAAAGACCTCGGTACTTCAATGATGAACGCTATAAAATTTATATCACAAAAGTGCAAAATAATAAAGAAGAAATGGTACTTTTGCTTGATTTTTTCGGTAAAACTTTTATATGGAACGATAATGTATTGCATCTGTTTGAATTTGTGCTACAATGCGCCGATAAAAGATTGCATCACTTGTAACTCTGTCGAAAATATTAGGGAAGGATGTGAACCATGTACAAAACACATACCTGTGGGCAACTCCGCATTGAAGACCACGACACAGCAGTGACACTGGCGGGTTGGGTACACCGCCGCCGCGACCATGGCGGGCTGATTTTCATTGATTTGCGCGACCGCTGGGGAGTGACACAGGTTGTCTTCAACCCGGAAACCGACGCTGAAAGCCACAAAATTGCCAGCACGCTGCGCAACGAATTTGTGGTGCAGATTTCGGGGGTAGTCAACAAACGCCCCGAAGGGCTGCGCAACCCGAATCTCGCCACCGGCGATATCGAAGTGGTGGCAACCGGCATCACCGTAATCAACCCGGCAAAAACACCGCCATTTTACATCAACGAAGAGGCGCCGGTTGAAGAAAAACTCCGCCTGCGATACCGCTATCTTGACCTGCGGCGCGAACGTATGCAGCGAAATATCGTGCTACGGCACAAAGTGGTGCATCACATCCGCAACTTCCTGACCGATGAAGGCTTTGTGGAGGTTGAAACCCCCATCCTGTTCAAAAGCACGCCCGAAGGCGCACGCGACTATTTGGTTCCGAGCCGCGTTCATCCCGGCGAATTTTATGCCCTGCCCCAAAGCCCGCAGCAGTTGAAGCAATTGCTGATGGTTGCCGGGTACGAACGGTATTTTCAAATTGCCCGCTGCTTCCGCGATGAAGACCAGCGCGGCGACCGCCAACCGGAATTTACCCAACTCGATATGGAATTGAGTTTTGTTGACCGCGACGACGTGATGGCAATTGTCGAGCGGCTGTTCACCGAAATTATCGAAACGGAAACCGACAAAAAATTGCTCTTTAAACCATTCCAGCACCTGTCATACGATGAGGCAATGGAGCGTTTCGGGCGCGATAACCCCGACCTGCGTTTCGGGCTGGAATTGAAAACGCTGAATGACATTGTGGCAGACAGTTCCTTTAAGGTATTTTCTGGTACAATTGCCGGTGACGGGCTGGTAAAAGGATTGAACGCCAAAGGCTGTGGCGGTTACAGCCGCAAGCAAATTGACGAATTGACGGCATTCGTAAAAACGTTCGGCGCGAAAGGGTTGGCATGGCTTTCGGTATCTGCCGATGCCGACACCCCGCACCGCTCATCATTCGCCAACTTTATGACCCCCGCCGAAATTGACGGCATCATTTCTCGGTTGGAAGGCGAACCGGGCGACCGGCTGCTCATCGTCGCCGATAAACCCGCCATCGCCAACGAAGCGTTGGGACGCCTACGGG
>JANTHQ010000451.1 GCA_024762375.1 Anaerolineaceae bacterium | reverse complement strand
CAAGCACCCCATCAGTTCCCGGAGGCACATTTGAAACCGAATCGCTCATCATCCAAAAAACGGGGCAGCTCCCGTTCGATGCGCCGCGCTATAAAATATCTATTGCGCTATCGCGGCGAAGCCTTGCTGCCATATATTTTTCTGCTGATTGCCACCGCCGCACAACTGGCAGTGCCGCGCATGGTCAGCAATATGATTGACGCCGTAACCAGCGGCGTCATCGCCAAAATGTTTTTGGCACAATTGCCCGGCATGCCACAATCGATGCTGGCTGCGGCACTTCCCCGTCTGTTAGAATTTTTGCAGGTTCCCACCGATTGGAATCTCGACCAATTGACCGGTTATTTGGCCCAGCAACAGCAAAACGCGCCATCGCTGCTGTGGAAATCGGTGGGCGCAATTGTGATATTCGCCATTTTGCGCGGCACTTTTGCCTTTTTGCAGGCTTTTTGGGCCGAACGAAATTCGCAACACGTGGCGTATGACCTGCGCAACGACCTGTATGCCAAAATTCAAAATCTATCTTTTTCATATCACGACCGCAACCAAACCGGGCAACTGATGATTCGAGCCACAGATGATGTGGAAAAAGTACGATTGTTCATCGGGCAGGGATTGCTGCAACTGGTTGGCGCGATTGTGCTGCTCACCGGTACATTAACCATTCTGTTCACCACAAACGCGACACTGGCGCTGTACACCCTGTGGATATTGCCCGTGGCGCTGGTTATTTTCATTGCATTTGGCGCACTCAGCCAGCCATTGTTCAGTAAAGCCCAGCAAAAATTATCCGCGCTGAATACCATCCTGCAAGAGAATCTGGCCGGCATAAAAGTGGTAAAAGCCTTCGCCCGCGAAAAGAGTGAGCAGGCAAAATTTAACCGCGCCGCCGATGATCTGATGAACCAGCGGCTGGTCATTGCCAGAATGTTCACCTTTCTGTTCCCGATGGTATTTTTAATTGCAAATTTGGGTCAGGCCACGACACTTTATTTCGGTGGTAAACAAATCATCGCCGGCACGTTGACGCTGGGAGAATGGCAGGAATTCAGTTTATATCTGGTATATCTCTTTCTGCCCGTTGCACAATTTGGCATGATTATCACCCAATTTGGGCAGGCGGCGGCATCGGCAACACGGGTATTTGAAATTCTGGACGCGAAAAATGATGTCACCGACAAACCCGATGCCATCGTGCTACCGCCCATCCGGGGGCATGTAAAATTCGACCATGTCACATTTCGCTATTTTAGCAGTGGCGCGCCGGTTTTGCAGGATATCACATTTGAAACCCACCCCGGCGAAACGGTAGCCCTGCTGGGCTCGACAGGCTCCGGAAAAACCACCATCATCAATCTCATTCCGCGTTTTTACGACCCCACCGAAGGCCGCATCACCATTGATGGCTACGATTTACGCGATGTGACGCTTGATTCGCTGCGGGCACAAATCGGTGTGGTGCTGCAAGAAACCACGCTGTTCAGCGGCACCATCCGCGAAAACATCTCGTTTGGTAAACCCGATGCGTCTCTGGACGACATCATCGCGGCAGCGAAAGCAGCAGCGGCGCACGAATTTATCATGGCCTTCCCCGATGGTTACGACACCCGTGTCGGCGAGCGGGGCGCAACCCTGAGCGGCGGCCAGCGTCAGCGCATCGCCATTGCACGGGCGCTGCTGCTGAACCCGAACGTGCTGATTTTGGATGAAGCCACCTCCAGCGTTGATTTAACCACTGAGGCACAGATTCAATCTGCGTTAAACCGGTTGATGGAGAATCGCACCAGTTTTGTGATTGCCCAGCGTATCAGCACGGTGATGAACGCCGACCAAATTTTGGTGCTGGACAAAGGGCGAATCGCCGCACGCGGCACCCATACAGAACTTATGGAAAACAGCCCCATTTATGCAGAAATCTACCATTCGCAATTGGTAGAAGATGCGCCGGTAACAGCCCAATAGATTTTCAGCAAAAAGGACGCTTTTATGTTTGGCAATAATCATATGCGGCGAATTATGGACCGCGAAACGACAAAACCGAAACGCGTGGGTGAAACACTGGCACGCTTTGGCATATATTTTAAACCCTACTGGCATATTTTTGTGCTGGTTGCGATTATGGTCATCATCTCGACATGGGCACAAGTGACCAGCCCCGAACTGTTGGGGCAAATTGTCGATTGTTATCTGTCACCCACTGCATCGAGTGCGATGGGCGGTAGTTTTGCCCAGTTGCCGGGCGTGCAAAACGCCGAACCACACTGCTGGCTCGCGCCCGAAACTGCTCCCAGCGGCATCACGCAAACCATCATTCGTGGCATGTTCGATAGCGGCGGGTTTTCGCTGCCGACCGGCGCGCTTTCTGCCACAGACCGATTGGCGGGCGTTGGGCGGCTGGTGCTGGTGCTGGTCGGTTTGTATATCGGCAGCGCGCTGCTCACCGGACTGACGTTTTTCGCCATGACATGGATGGGACAGCACGTACTGCGCAATATGCGCGAAGATATCTTCCGCCATTTGCACCGGTTGCATATGGGCTATTACACGGAAAACGAAGCGGGTGATTTGATGAGCCGCATCACCAACGATACCAGCACCATCCAGCAGGTATTGAATTTCGCACTGGTAAACGTTGCCAGCGGCGC
>JANTHQ010000450.1 GCA_024762375.1 Anaerolineaceae bacterium | reverse complement strand
GGCGAGCAGTTCATCCACCCCCTGCCCCGTCACCGCCGAAACGGGAATGATGGGCGCGTTTTCCAGCGCGGTACCGGCGATGGTTTCCGCCACATCCGCCTGCACCAGTTCGAGCCAGTCTTCGCTTTCTGCCATATCGGCCTTGGTGATAGCCACCACGCCGGTGGAAACGTCCAGCAAGTCGAGAATGTCCAAATGCTCGCGGGTTTGGGGCATCACGCCTTCATCGGCGGCAACCACCAGCAGTGCGGCATCCACACTGCCGACGCCCGCCAGCATATTTTTGATGAAATCGGCGTGGCCGGGCACATCCACAATCCCCACCGACTCACCGGTGGGCAGTGTCACCCATGCGAACCCCAAATCGATGGTCATGCCGCGTTCTTTTTCCTCGCGCAGGCGGTCGGGGTCGATGCCCGACATCGCCCGCACCAGCGTTGATTTGCCGTGGTCAACGTGTCCGGCTGTGCCGATAACGTGCATGGTCAGTCCTTTCTATTCGTCGTCCGATGTTGCCAGTTCTTCAAACCGAACCTGCCAGTCGCGGGCAGCCATCGCGCGGGTCATCACATCCTCTTCGATGATTTTCAGCAGCAGGGTGACGGTTTTTTGTAACGGGGTAATCTCGTCTGCCACCGATTGAATCGGCACTTTGAACGCATCAATCTGCCGCTGCATTTCGCCGAGTTGGCGCTCGGCTTCCATCGAATGTTTGCGTAATTCCTGCGCTTGCACCGATTGCCAGTTTTCCACCTGCGCCTTTTGCCGGTCGGCATTCAACCGCTGCAATTCCATAAACTCGTGCTGAGCGCGCTGTAACTGTTCCTGAAAACTTTGCAATGCCTCCAACGCTTTTTGATTGCGCTGATAGTGTTCTGCATAACGCTCCATCCGATTCTCAAACTCATCCAGCCGCCGCCGCATCGATTCAGATAAATCTTCCCACGTTTTCATCGAGCGGGTAACCTGTGCCTGTTGGTATTGAATCTGTTCCAACTGGGCGCGGACGCTCTCTTTCACTTTCGCCAATTCCTGCTGGAATTGCCCAAATTGCGGAATTTGCTGCTCCAGCAATTCCACTTTCGACTGGTGCAATTTTGCCTGCTTGAACAGGTCGGATGTTTCTGCGCTCAACTCGGCGATGTTTTTGGCATTGCTGCGCCGCTGTTCTTCCAAATAGCTGATGGAGCGCAATTGCTCGTCGGCCTGTTTTGCCAGATTGTCCAGCCGCTGCTGAAACGATACCAGCATGCCCGCCTGACGGTCTGTTTCGGCGCGAGCCAACGAAATCTGTTCATCCAAATCGCGCTGGCGTTCCATCTCGTGGCGCACATCGGCGATGGCTTTGGTGTACGATTCCAGTTCGATGGTGCGGGCGCGTTCCGCGTCTTTCAGCGCGCGTTTCTGCTGCTGACGCTGTTCTTCCAACGCGGTGCGCATTTCGCTTTTAAAACGGTCAATCACATTTTCCAGCACCGCAATTTTTGAAAGGTGCGTTTTGGTTTCCAACAACTCCGCTTCCAGCGATTCGACCCGTTTGGCCAATTCTTCTTTTTCAGCTTCCGTAACTTCCAATTTATGGCGCACCTGCGCCAAATTCGCTTTTTCGCGGCGATATTCGCTATCCAAAAACGAAATTCGACTTTCCAATTGGGCGTATTCCATGGTTCCCCCGGCATTTGAAATTTGGGTGTATTGTAGCACATCAGCGCAGTTTGTTGAAATAGCCCCACTCCGCAAATTTGAGGTTTTGCCCCGTTTAACCTATACTGCGCCACAATTCAATCGAGAGGTTTTCAATGAAACGTCTGTTTTCATTTTTGGGGAAAATATTGCTGGCGCTGGTCGGCACAATTTTACCGATTCTGGCGCTGGAAATTGTGGTTCGGGTGTTGGGGATGGCGCCGCCCCCCGTGCCGAACCCGAACATCTGGCAAGCCGACCCGGTTTTGGGCTGGAAACATCAGCCGAACAGCGGCGGTATTTTTTACAGCAGTTACAATGAATATCAAACCGATGTGCAGATTAACGCGCTCGGCTTGCGTGATGACCCGTCGCTGACCGATTATGACATTCCGGCGGGAAAATTGCGGTTGCTGGTGCTGGCAGATTCATTCGGCGAGGCGTTGCAAGTGCCGCTGGCCGAAACTTTTTTCAAACAAACCCAGCAGCAGTTGGCAGATACCGGCATCGCCGCACAGACCATCAATACCGGCGTGGGCAGTTACGGCACCGACCAAGAATTGCTGATGTTCCGGCAGGAAGGGGTGAAATTCCACCCGGATGTCACGCTGCTTTTCTTTTTTGTGCGCAACGACACCGTCAACAGTTTCGCCCCGCTTGAAATTGCCCGCAACGGCGGCAGTGTTCAAAAAAACTTCTTCCGGCTGGCAGATGATGGCACGCTGGTGTATCCCGCGCCGTTCGACCCCGATACCGCCTATCAAACGCTGGGGCTGGAAAAACCGAAACCGCTCCCACCCGCGCCGATGCTCCCCGTTTCGGACTGGCTTTTTCTGCACAGTGCGCTCTATCGCTGGTTGACGCCGCATTTGGCCGATGTGCCGTCGATTTTGCACGCGCTGGGGCCCGGCGGGCTGCTCGGCGGCGAAGCACGCATCCGCGCTACCACCCCGGATATTCCCAT
>JANTHQ010000449.1 GCA_024762375.1 Anaerolineaceae bacterium | reverse complement strand
GGGCGGCTGCATTGATGCGGGTAATCCACAATTGGCGGAAGTCACGTTTGCGATTGCGCCGGTCACGATAAGCATACACCAGCGATTTCATCATCGCTTCATTTGCCCGGCGATACAGCCGGTGTTTTGTGCCGCGTTGTCCTTTGGTTAAAGCCAGCACCTTTTTGTGCCGTCGCTGAGTCTGCGGACCACCTTTTACTCTCATAATTCAAACCCTCTTACTTGTTCTTCAAATACGGCGCCAGCTTGGCCACACGTTTTTTGTTTGCAGATCCTTTTACTTCGTGCATATCTTCTAACGAACGCAAAATACGCTGTGTTTTTTTGCGTCGAAGATGGCTTTTTCCGATTTTTGTGCGCATCAACTTGCCTTTGCCGGTTACGCGAAATCGCTTGGCAGTTGATTTATGTGTTTTAATTTTCGGCATAAGAAACACTGCTCCCCATATAATCTATGATGTCTTTGATTTTATCGGCGCCAAAATCATAATCATCGTGCGCCCTTCAAAAGCGGGTCTTCGTTCAACAATAGCCACATCACTCAACCGCTTTGCAACTTCTTCCAAACGTTCCCGCCCAACTTCGGGAATATATCGCTCGCGACCTCTGAACCGGATACGAACTTTTACTTTTGCCCCTTTCAGTAGCCATTTTCGAGCATCACGCAATTTAAAATTGATGTCATGCTCGCCTGTTTTGGGGCGCAACTGAATTTCTTTGACTTCCGTTTTGACCTGGGCTTTCCGCGCCTGCCGCTCTCGTTTTGATTTTGTGTACATGAACTTCCCAAAATCAATCATGCGGCACACTGGCGGATCAGCATTCGGAGCAACTTCCACCAAATCAAGTCCGGCTTCTTGCGCCTTCTCTAAGGCTTCAGCGATGGGCAATACTCCCAATTGTTCGCCGTCAGCACTGATGACCCGAACTTCTTTGGCAGTTATTTGCCGGTTAATTCGCTGCGAGGGTTCTGCATTTTTTTGTGTTGATGTTCTTCTAGCGGCTATTGGTACACGTCTCCCTTAAGTTACAAACAAAAAATAACCGCACCCACTAGAGCGGCTTTGCGACTGTGGAATATATCATAAGGATGCGTTTTCGTCAAGTTTAGTGACCCGACACGGCATTAAAGACGTTGTTGGCAATAAATCGCATCTATTCCAGATGACGGGGTTTATATATGTGTAGAAAAAATTCTCACAACGACTTTCGCATTTATTTTTGGAGGATATGTATGTCACCGAATACACCCCTTAGCCCATTTGCCACACCGATGCCCAATGTGCCGGTGAAAGAAGGCGCGCCCCCCATCGAACGCCCCACAAAAGAGGAAATCGCCGCGTTTCCAGCCGAAGCTCAATCGTTGCTACAAAAAACACGCGCCGTTCAAAATGACTTGCTGGCAACCGGACAATACCATTTCGATTCGCTGCAGGGTCGCCATTTTCTGCTGGCCGGTGCGACGGGACCCGGCATCGGCGGAGCACTGGCTGTGGCGGTGATGGAATTGCTGAAAGCCGGTGGTAGTGTAACGGTTATCGGGCGTGATTTGTCCAAATCCATCAATTTTGAAACGGGGAAAGCCATGCAAGCGCAAGCCGAAGCTGCCGGTTTTGGCAATCGCTTCCACTGGCTGAACGCCGGTATGGCGTTAGAAGGTCGGCATTTTGAGAAAATCGTTTCGGCATTAAAAGATGCAGATGCCAGCCATATAATATATGTCAACACTGTCGCTGCCGCCAATTCCGGTTTACTTCCCGGAATGCCGCCGGTATATGTGAAAGATGTGGATGAAAGCGGCTTCTTTCAATGGAAACTGATGCCACTAGATGACCGCGCTATCGCCGCGACAAAATTTGTAATGGGCGAAATGGCGGTTCAGTTTCCGCAAGCGCTTGAAAATGCGGGCATCTCGGTAGATATTTCGGTATTTGCCGATTGGCGCGGCAGCCGTGATAAACTGGGGCGCGACCCATCGCAGGTGGAATACGGGCGGCAAGGCGCGTATTCTACCAGTTTATATCTCCCGAAAGAAATCATTCAGAGTGAAGTTTCTGCCAATTATGGTTCCGGACGGAAGATGATTGATATTTTTTACCCCATTATGCGCACCCGCGCACTGCCATTCATTCCCGGCGGCACAACGATGGCGCAAGTATACGATACACTGATGCGCAAAGCGGGCATTCGGCGGATTGAGCAGCCGGAATTGGCACTGAACACACTGCAAGTCATCGCCGATACGTTGGCCGAAAAGTTGTATAACCCCTTCCCCCGGCTGGATGCCCATGAAGCGCCGTTGGATGACTGGTTTTACGAGGTGGTTCAGCGACTCACCACCGATGAAAACAGTGATTTTTATTATCGCCGCTGGATGGAAGGATAGTTGATTTTCAGTTTTCAGCGAGAATGGTTTTAGCGGTTATTTGAGGAAAGGGCAGGTCATACTGACCTGCCCTTATGATTTTCATTGCGAAATTCACCGCAGACAACAGCATCACCCCATTTCACCAAAATGATACATGATTGCCGCCACCGCAGCGATACCCGCTGTTTCTGCACGGAGAATGCGTTTTCCCATCCACGCCGGTTGAATGTCATTTTGGCGGGCGATTTCCACTTCTTTTTCAGAAAATCCTCCCTCCGA
>JANTHQ010000448.1 GCA_024762375.1 Anaerolineaceae bacterium | reverse complement strand
CACACCCCCGTGCCCGCCGGGCACGATGCCTTCCCGTTCCCGATGATGGAGAAATTTTTCGCCGGTTTTTGGGACAGAATGGGCATATCGAAAGACCAATTTTTGGAAATGGCGCGCCACGACCAAAGTTGGGGACCCACTTTCAGTATGACCGTGCTCGGCTTGCGCTATTCCAATAAACGGAACGGCGTCAGTAAACTGCACGGCGAAGTTTCGCGGCAGATGTGGCACTGGCTGTGGCCCGACCACACGGCGGAAGATTGCCCCATTACCCATGTGACCAATGGCGTGCACACCGAAAGTTGGCTTGCGCCGGAACTGAAAGCGAAATTCGATAAACTGATGGGCAAAGATTGGGTACTAAACATCAATGATGCCGAAATGTGGCAGGCGATTGACCAACTTTCGGATGCGGAATTGTGGGAGTTGCGAAACCGGCTGCGGGCAAAAATGCTCAATTTTGTGCGGATGCGCACCCGCGCGCGGCTGGCTCGGCTGGGGGCAGACCAGAGCCAACTCGATGCCACATTCCAACTGCTGAACGATAATGCGCTCACCATCGGCTTTGCCCGCCGATTTGCCACTTACAAGCGCGCCACGCTGTTGTTTACCGATGTGGAACGGCTGAAACGCATCATCCATACCCCGGGACGCCCCATGCAGATAATTTTTGCGGGCAAAGCGCACCCCCGCGATGAACCGGGCAAGAATTTCATCCGCGAGGTTTATCAGCGTTCATTCGAAGCCGGGCTTGCCGGGCACATTATTTTTGTGGAAGATTATGATATCAATGTGGCACGCTATCTCGTTTCGGGGGTGGATGTGTGGCTGAACACACCGCGTCGCCCGCACGAGGCCAGCGGCACCAGCGGGCAAAAAGCCGGGCTGAACGGCATTCCGAATTTGAGCATCAGCGATGGCTGGTGGCCCGAAGCATATAACGGCAAAAACGGCTGGGTCATCGGCAAAGATGAAGAATCGGAAGACCACCGCGACGCGAATTATCTGTATGAGTTGCTGGAGAATGAGGTTGTGCCGCTATTTTACAACCGCAACGAGGTCGGCATTCCCGAAGGCTGGGTGGCGATGATGCGCGAATCCATCAAAACGGTGGCGCCGCAATTCAGCATGACGCGGATGATAAAAGATTACACCACAGAGTTGTACACGCCACTTCTCCGCGGCGAAGAATAGTTGAAACAACAAACGGGCGACTCAATGCGAGTCGCCCGTTTGTTGTTTGCCGCAATTTAATGCTCATCCAGCGCGTCGAGCGCGGAATCAACCTGTGCGATAAGCCGTTCAAACACGCCATCGCTGATGGCGCCATCGTGATGCAGTCCGTGCAAAGTGCCCCGCTGCGTCAATAGCAGTTCTCGGCGCGCCGTGACGACCAAATCGTGATGTACGGTTGGTTCTTTTTCTAGCAGCGCCTGCAATGCCGAAGCGACTGATTCCTCTTGCTGGGCCAGTTCCGGGTAGAGTTCTTCCCACGTTTTTGGTGGAATAACGCCGTCCTGCCGCAGTTCGGATAATCTGTTCTCCGCGGCTTTTAGGGCGATGAGTTGTCCCATATTCATCTGATACTGCTCGCGGGCGTGGCTGGGCGTGACAATGCGCAGCCATTTTATCAGTGGCCCCATGGTTGTGGCTTGCACCAGCAGTGTCAGCAGGGCGACACCGAATGTCAGCGAGATGATTAAATCGCGGTCGCTGCCCAAAGCCGTGGGCAATCCGAGCGCCAGCGCCAGACTGACCGCGCCTTTCAGCCCGCCCCAAGTGATGATATGCTGCCATCGGAACGGCACCGGGCCGCTTTTGAAAAATTGACTGAGCCAACTGAAGCCGTATACCGTTAACGCTCGTCCCACCAGCACGCCACCGCCGGCCAGCACAATCAACCCCCAGTGCGCCACCAGTAAATCCGGTTTGATTTCCAGCCCGATGAGCAGAAAAATCAGCGAGTTGGCAACAAATGCCACATATTCCCAAAAACTGAACAACACAATTTTTGTGGTGGCAGACATTCCTTTGGGGCCTACATTGCCATTGAGAATTCCTGCGGCAACCACAGCCAATACCCCGCTGACATGAAATTGCTCGGCAACCAGATAAACTCCATACGCCAGCACGGTGGTCAACGTGGTTTCAATCAAATGGTCATCAATAGCGGCAATGAGCCGAGCCACAATCCATCCCAGCAGCAGCCCAATAAGCAGCCCGCCGCCGGAGACGATGAAAAAATCGGCGATACCATCGGAGAGATTGAATTCTCCGGTTAGCGCCACCCCCAAAATTATGTTAAAAATGACGATGGCAGTTCCGTCATTCAGCAGGCTTTCGCCTTCGACGATGGTTGCCAACCGTTTGGGTGCGCCCAGTTCTTTAAAAATGGCGACGACTGCGACGGGGTCGGTGGCGGCGATGAGTGCTCCGAAAACCAATGCGGTGGACATGCTCAACCCGCCACCGAACATCATCACCCCCCCGGTGATAAAGGTGACCACCAGCACACCGGGGATGGCCAAAATCAAAATTAGCGGGAGGTTATCTTTTAGTTTGGCAAAATTGAGATGAAACGCGGCTTCGAAAATGAGCGGGGGTAAAAACACCAGCAGGATGAGTTCTTGGGTCAGTTCGATATGGATACT
>JANTHQ010000447.1 GCA_024762375.1 Anaerolineaceae bacterium | reverse complement strand
ATCGGCTGGACGGCGGTGGCGTATGCCGCGCTGATGTTCACCAGCAATCTGCTGGCACTGCTGCTCACCCCGATTTTGGGGCTGTATGTGGCTATGATGTTGATTTTTGACCCCCTCCCTGTCCCTCCCCCTTTCAGGGGGAGGGAAAATAACTCCCCTCTCCCTAAAAGGGAGAGGGGCTGGGGGAGAGGGTTAACCACCCTCATCCGCCGCGCAATCCCTCCCGCGCTGGCGCTGCTCGGCGGGCTGGGGTTGAGTGCAATTTTCTGGCTACCGGCATTCGTCGAGCGGCAGTATGTGAGGGTTGACCAGTGGATTGGCGGGCGATACGCTTTCGGCGATGATTTTGTGGACTTTTTCCAACTTTTTTCGCCCCACTGGGGATTTGGTCCCAGCATTCCCGGCCCGAATGATGACGCCGGATTCCAAATCGGGCTGGCGGCGCTGGTGCTGTTCGCGCTGTCGTTTTTCGCCGTGCCGAAACTGAAAACCCGCGCCCTGCGGCTGACGCTCTATTTTTCGCAGGGGCTGGTGCTGGTGATTGCGTTTCTGACCACCCCCCTTTCGGCGTGGGTGTGGACGGCGCTCCCGCTGGCGAATTTCGCCCAATTCCCGTGGCGGCTGTTGGTCATCATCGCCCCGGCGATTGCGATAACCGCAGCGGTCAGTTTTCAGCCGTCAGCGGACAGTGAACAAAACAATCGCCGCGAAGGGCTGGCGGTTATTTTACCCGTAATTTTGCTCATTATGCTGGCAAGTTTCCCGTATGTGCGAGCGCAGGTGCGCGACCCCAAACCGACGGAAGGCCCGGTCAGTTTGGCGAGTCTGTTCCGTTTTCAGCAGTCGGCAGATGAGTTGACCGGTTCCACCGCGTGGGTGAAGGATATTCCGCGCTGGTCGCCGCTGGCAGATTTGGCGATTGCCGGACAGCCCATCACCACCCGCGTGGTGCAGTCAGAGGTGTGGGATGAATCGCACACCACGCCGCTGATGGGCGTTCATTCATTTGAAATGGACAGCGTGCACGAATTTGTGTGGGTTTACGCCGCCGATGACAACCAAAAAGTCACGTTTTACATTCCGTATTTTCCCGGCTGGACGGCGACGCTATATGAAGATATCGACCCCGAAAGCACCGACCCCGACGCCTTCCCATACGGGCGCATCGGGAACGTCATCGGGCATCCGCAGATTTCCACCACCGACCGCGAAGGCTGGATGGTCATCCCCGTCCCGCAAGGCAGCCATTTTCTGGAACTGCGATTCGAGGATACCCCCATCCGCACAGCGGGAAAATGGATTTCGCTGCTGACGCTGGTGGTGCTGGGGGTTGGATATTGGCTAATTCGAGGTTGGAAATTCGTGTGATGCGTGAAAATGAGCAGGTGAGCGTTGCAACTCTGCTCCCCTGCAATTTGAAACTGAAAACTGACGGCTAAAAACTATGTTACCCATTTCCATTCCACAATTTGGAGAATTTGAATTTGAACATTTGGTGCTGGATTACAATGGCACGCTGGCGATAGACGGCACGCTGATTGACGGCGTGGCTGCGCGGCTGAACGCGCTGGCGGATTCGCTGGAAATTCACGTGGTCACCGCCGACACCTTCGGCAGGGCGCGGGAAAATCTGGCGGATGTGCGCTGTTCGCTGGAAATTTTGCCGCCGGGCGCGCAAGATGTCGCCAAAATGGAAACGGTGGCGGCACTCGGCGCCGAGCGCACCATCGCCATTGGCAACGGGCGCAACGATGCGCTGATGCTCAAATCGGCGGGGTTGGGGATTGTAACCCTTCAAAAAGAAGGCGCATCGGTGGTGACACTGCTGACCGCCGATGTGGTCGTGTCATCCATTCTCGATGCGCTTGATTTGCTGACCAACCCACTGCGGCTCAAAGCCACCCTGCGGGCGTGAGGTCGGTTTGGTTAGGTTCTGTTGACGTTTGCCGATTTCTCACCCTGAGTAGCCCGCAGGGCGTATCGAAGGGTGGAAATCGGTGGGATAAACGCCCTTCGATACGCGGTTTGCTCTGCAAATCGCTACTCAGGATGCGTTTATCCCGGCAAACGATGAAACGTCAACACACCCCAGTTATTTGTCGCTCGTGATGCGTGGCTTGAAACTTGGGTCTGAAACCCACCGGCCCTCTATTTGGCGACGATGCGCTCTGCCAGTGTTCGCAGTTGGGCGGGGCTGATGGGTTTGAGCAGTACCAAATCGCTTTCGGCGCGTAAATTTTCCGCCATCAGCGCATCGGCGGTAGCCAGCATCACCTTTGTTTTTGCCAGCCGCCCTTCCGACCGAATATAACCCAAAATCTCTCGCCCGGAAACCCGTGGCAGGTTTAAATCGAGCACGACCACATCCGGCTCGACTTCTGCCAACCGTTTGAGCGCAGTATCACCATCGAAAACCGTTTCGGTCTCAAAGTTGACAGATTGCAGAGACAGCGTGAAAATCTCTGCTAAATTTTCATCATCTTCCACAATCAACGCGAATGCGTCGCTCATGTCGCCTCCTCGAATTCCTCCACCAACGGTGTGGCAGCCATTTCCAGCGGCAAAACCACCGTGAAGGTGCTGCCGGTGCCTTCGCGGCTCTCCACTGTTACCGCCCCACCCATCGCCGAAACCAACTGTTTCACAATTGAAAGTCCCA
>JANTHQ010000446.1 GCA_024762375.1 Anaerolineaceae bacterium | reverse complement strand
CGGCAAATCGCTGCTGGTGCACACGGTGGACACGGCACTCGCTTCGGGGGCGATGCCGGTGACGGTCGTTTTGGGTGCACGTGCCGAAGCCATCCGCCCGGAATTGACGCAAAAATCCGTGACCATCATCGAAAATGCGAAATGGGCGCGGGGGATGAGCACATCGCTGCAAGCGGGGCTATCTGCCTTGCCGAAAAATATCGCCGCGGTGGTGGTTCTGCTGGCAGACCAGCCCGCCGTGCGGGCGGAAACTGTTGTCGCACTGATTGACCGCTATCGCCGCACACTCGCGCCGCTGGTCATCCCCGTTTTCGATGGCCAGCGCGGCAATCCCATTTTGCTCGACTGCTGTCTGTTCGCGGAACTTGAATCGGTGCGCGGGGATGTCGGTGCGCGACCGGTGGTGCGGGCGCATCTGTCGCAGGCGGAAATGGTCGCCGTGCCCGACCCTGCCATTCTGCGCGATGTTGACACCCTGCACGATTTGGATGAGTTGGGATGAGATGATAGAATATGACGAATGCGCAAGTGGGTGAGTCTGCGAATGTAACCCTGCAACTTTGAACCTTTAACCTTGAACCGAAAACAATGAACCTCAAAAACCTTTCCACCCCCATAAAAATAGGACTTGCTTTTGCCGCGATTGCCATCGTGCTGACAGTGGTCGGTGTGCTGCGCGACCCCGGCACACCCGTCAACCTGTGGACGCTGACGGTGGGCAGTCTCATCAGCGGAGGGATGTGGGGGCTGGTCAGTTGGGCAATTGCCACCGCCGCTATCGCTGTGGAAAAAGACGTGAATAGTGAAGAGTGAATAACGAATAATGGTCGCTGTGAAACGTGACCTGAGATCTGAGACTGACCACTGAAAACCGACAACTGATAACTGCTCGAACCTTGAACCACAAACCTGAAACCCTAAAATCTATCCGTGCTTTTGCCGTTGACGGCGATGGCGTGCTCTATCGCGGCGAAACGCCATTACCCGGTTTAGCGGCGTTTTTTGAATTCTTGCGGCAGAAGCATTTTCCGGTGGTGATGGTGACGAATAATGCCACCAAAACTCAGCAGTCTTTCGCCGAAAAAATGGCGCGTTTCGGCGTGGAAATTTCGCCCGCCGAGATTATCACCGCATCTGTCGCTACCGCGGAATATTTGAAAACGCATTTTGAACCCGGCACGCGAATGTTTGCCATCGGTGCGGGAACCCGGCATGCGCTGGAAGCCGCCGGTTTCACCCTCGCCGAACGCGACGTGGCGGCGGTGGTGGTCGGGATGGATACCAACCTGACATACGCCCATCTGCGCACCGCGACCGTGCTCATCAATCGCGGCGCAGCGTTCATCGGCACCAATCCCGACAAAAGTTTTCCGTTTGAAGACGGGCTGGCGCCGGGTAACGGCGCAATTTTGGCGGCGCTTTCGGCGGCTACCGGCGTGGAACCGTTCATCGTCGGCAAGCCATACCCGCCGATGTTCCGGCTGGCGTTGCGCACGCTGGGTGTGGATGCCGCGCACACCGCTATGGTCGGCGACCGGCTCGAAACGGATATTCTCGGCGGGCAGCGCATCGGGATGAAAACCATTCTGGTGTTCAGCGGTGTCACCTCGCCCCAACTGCTTGCCCAAAGCGACATTCACCCCGATTGGGCGTTCAACGGGCTGGAAGATTTGCTAGCGGCACTGCGTGAGGCGGGGGAGTGAGCCGGTGAGATTGGAAATTAGAGATTGGCTATTTGCAACCCTGTAACCTTGCAACCCTGTAACTTTGAACCTTGAACTTGAAACCCGGAACGTGAAACTATGAAAAACATTACCGTACTCGGCGCGGGGCTGGTGGGAAGCGCCATCATCAAAGATTTAGCCACCGATTTTTCTGTTTTTGCTGTGGATGCCAGCGAACCGGCACTGGCGCGGCTGGCGGGCACACCGAATGTTACCACTGCCCGCGCCGATTTGAGCGACCCCGCAGAAGTGGCGCGGGTTATCGCCGCCGCTGATTTGGTGGTTTGTGCTGTGCCCGGTTTTATGGGATTTGCCACCCTGAAAACCATCATCGAAACCGGTAAAAATGTGGTGGATATCTCATTTTTCCCGGAAGACCCCTTCGAATTGGATGCGCTGGCGCGTGAAAAAAATGTTACCGCCGTGGTGGATTGCGGCGTCGCGCCGGGGCTGTGCAATATTATCGCCGGATATGTGGACAACCAACTCGACCGCACCGATGAATACATTTGTTATGTCGGTGGGCTGCCCAAAACGCGAAAATTGCCGTACCAGTATAAAGCCGTTTTCTCGCCGATTGATGTGCTGGAGGAATACACTCGCCCCGCGCGGCTGGTGGAAAATGGCGAAATTGTGGTGCGTCCCGCGCTGTCAGAAGTGGAGTTGCTCGATTTTCCGGGTGTCGGCACGCTGGAAGCCTTTAATACCGATGGGCTGCGCTCACTGATGAAAACACTCGATGCGCCGTTTATGAAAGAAAAAACGATGCGCTATCCGGGGCACGCCGATTTGATGCGTACCTTCCGCGAAAGTGGTTTTTTCAGCACCGAACCGCTGTCGGTAAACGGGCAATTGGTGCGCCCGCTGGATGTCACCGCGAAACTGCTTTTTAAAGAATGGAAACTCCAACCGGGCGAAGAGGATTTCACGCTGATGCGGGT
>JANTHQ010000445.1 GCA_024762375.1 Anaerolineaceae bacterium | reverse complement strand
ACCAAAAATATATGGTTTTCGACCAAAATTTTGTCATTTTTGATTTTGTCAAATCTCAAACTGCGTAAGGTGAGATTCGTCACTTGTTATGGGCTATTCTGAAGCATTAACCGCCGCGTTACTGAATACGCTCCGCCCCCCCACCATCCAGCCGACCACCGCCGCTGCGATGTCGGTTTCGGAAGGGCAGTTGATTCGCGCCACGGTGCAGCAGGTTGCCGACCAAGCCGTGCTACTGAATGTCGCCGGGCAGTTGATTTCTGCCAAAACAGATGTACCGCTGAAACCGCACCAGCAAGTGCTGTTGAATGTTCAGCAGGCGGGGCCCGACCAAATTACGCTGCAAATCGTGTCCGATTCTGCCGGCTCGCCGACCGCCGCCGCAAACGCATCCACCGCCGCGCCGCTGCCCGAATCGTTGGCGCAGAATGTGCAGCAGATGCTCGTTTCGTGGGGGTTGCCCGCCGATGCGGTGAATGTGCAGTTGGCAGAGGCGCTGCTCACCCACGCACACACGCTCAATCCACAGGATGTGCAATCGGCACGGCAAGCGTGGGTTCAACTGCCGAACCCCACCCCCGCCGATTTGAATGCGGTGGCATTTTTGCAGGCACACCGATTGCCGCTGAGTGAAGAAAGTGTTTCACTGGCGAAAGCATGGCTGAACGGGCTGCCGCCCATCGCCAACCGGCTGACCGCCGTGCAGCAAACGCTGACCGCCGTGTTGCATCAGATTCAACCCGCCGCGCAGAGCAATCCCGCACTGAACCAACTGACCACCGTGCTGCAATCCACACTGGAACAGATTGCCCAGTGGCACATCACCCCCGATACGCCGCCGACAGAAATCGCGGCACGGCTGGAATCGCTGGTGGTGAATTTGAACACCCCACCGGAAGCATCGCTGGCGAAACAACCCGCCGTGCTCATCACCGCCAAAACCGCTGTTCCCACCGCGACCCAACCGGCAACGGCCGCCAATGCGGGTTCGACCCCCGCCCCGAACGCCGCACCGAACACCACCGCACCGGCAGCGAACACCATCGCCGGGACGCCGCCCGCGCCAAACGCCGCATCTGCCGTTTCGGGGCAACCGACCGCGGCCGCCGCGCCGCAATCCGCACCGACAGCCGCGCCGCCAACGGTTACCATTCCCGCCGGCACGCCGCTGGACAATCCGTTGCATCAGCTGGCGCACATCGTTTCAAACGCGCTGGCCGATGCCAATTTGCCCCCCGCGCAGGCAAACGCACTGCACCAACTTTCGCAGCAGTTGCACAATTTGGCGCAAGATTTGGGCGCGGTGCAGCTTTCAAATTTGGCGAACACACTCGCTACCGAAACGGGGCAGTATTTTCTGTTCCCCGTGCCGCTGCACCATGCCGATGGCACACAGACCACCGCGCAACTGAAAATTTTCCGCCAGCCGGGGCGACAGTCGGTGAACCCGGAAAACACGCGGGTGGCGCTGCTGCTCGATTTGCCCAGTCTCGGCGAGATTGCCATCGATTTGACGGTTTTCAAAAAACAAATCAGCGGGCGGGTACTGACCGGTCAGGCGGAAACGAATGCACTGGTGGCAGCAAATTTGGACGACCTGCAATCGCGGTTGAATGCCATCGGCTACCGGGTGGAAGCACTTTCTACCGCGATGCTGACCGATAAAACGGATGACGGCGCACTTTCGGAAAAACCGGCGGCGCCGCCAAAATTAACCGGCATCGATGTGAGCATTTGAGATGAAACGTCCGCAGAAACCCCAGCCGCAACGGGCAGTCGCCCTGACATACGATAGCGACACCATGCCCGCGCCGAAAATTGCGGCGGAAGGGCGCGGTAAACTCGCCGAGCGTATCATCGCTGTGGCAGAGGAAAACGGTGTGCCCATCCGCCACGACCCGGATTTGGTGGTGCTGTTGGCGCAACTCGATGTGGGGCAAATCATTCCGCCGGAACTCTATCTCGTCGTCGCCGAAGTGTTGGCATTTGTCTATCAACTGAAAGGGAAATAGAAATTGGCGATTGGCGATTGGAGATTATGTCTTGTTGATATTTGCCGATTTCTCACCCTGAGTAGCCCGCAGGGCGTATCGAAGGGTGGAAATCGGCGGGATAAACGCCCTTCGATACACGATTTGCTCCACAAATCGTTACTCAGGATGCGTTTTTCCCATCAGACTTGAAACCCGAAACCTGAAACTTTAAACCAGAAACCATATGAATCTGAAACAACTTTTCATCATCCTGATATTGACGCTGGTCACGCCCATCCCCGCGTTTGCCGATGGGCCGCTGCCGCTATCGGCATATCCTCGCCCGAAAAACGATAACGGGCTGGGCATCCATTGGAGCACCAACGTTTACGCGCAAGATGACGCCACCACCGATTATTTCGTCAACGAAATTGACGCGATGGGCATCAAATGGGTGAAATTTCTGAATGACCAAACCGATGGCCGCCATTACGATTATCTGGTGCAGCAGTTGGTGGCACGCGATATTATGCCCGTAATGCGCATTTACACCCCATGCAACAAACCGCTCAATCTCGATTCGCTGGGGAAACTGGTTGACCATTATGTGCCGATGGGGCTGGTGTATTTTGAACTGTACAACGAGCCGGATATCCCCGGGCGTGATGGCGGCTGGTGCGACAACCCCACCCCCGACCCCGA
>JANTHQ010000444.1 GCA_024762375.1 Anaerolineaceae bacterium | reverse complement strand
TCACTGCTGATGTCCAGCCGGTGGTCGGGCACGGTGACGCGCAAACTGTCGTCGCCGAGCGGTTCGCAAACGAATTCCAGCCCTTCCAGATAGCCGCGAATGGTGTCGCGGTCGAGTTCAATCCCCAGCAAACGGGTCACATCGGCAGTAGAAAGTTCCAGTGTGATTTTTTCCGGCGGCAGGGGATAATTGTCCACCATATCGGCGGAAATGACGCCGCCCGCCAGTTCGTGAATCAGTTTTGCCGCCCGCAGCGCGCCGAGCATCGCCTGCGACGGGTGCACACCGCGACTGAAACGGTAGCCCGCTTCGGAATGGAGTTTGAGCGCGGTGGCGGTTTGGCGAATGTTGATAAAATTCCACGCCGCCGATTCGATGAGAATGTTTTTGCTGGTCGGCTGCACTTCGCTGTCCATACCGCCCATAATGCCGGCGATACTGAGCGCGGATTTCGGGTCGGTGACCATCACCGCCGATGGCGGCATTTCGCGGACTTCGTCATCCAACGTGCGCAGTTTTTCGCCCGGTTCCGCCAGCCGGGTGATGATGTGCACGTGACCGGCGTCGCTGTATTCGGCGGCGCGGGTTTGCAGCACATCCCAATCGAAAGCGTGGTTCGGCTGCCCGATTTCCAGCATCACATAATTGCTCACATCCACGATATTGTTGATGGGGCGCATGCCCGCCAGCCGCAGCCGCAATTGCATCCAATATGGCGACGGTTTGATTTCGATGCCTTCCACCAGCACGCCGATAAAACGCGGGTTCAGTTCGGGGACGGTGGTTTCAATGGTGAGCCGGTCGGCGAGCGGTTTGCCCGCCGGTTCGATGGTGAAATCGGGATAGCGCAATTTTTTGCCGGTCAGCGCGGCGATTTCGCGTGCCACACCGAGAATGGACGTGGTGCGGGCGATATTCGGCAGCACGTCAAATTCCAGCACCGCATCGCCGAGCACATCCACCAGCGGCGTGCCGGGTGCGGCATCGGATTCCATCAACATGATGCCTTCGTGCTCATCGCTGATACCGAGTTCTTTTTCCGAGCAGAGCATATGGCGGTTCATAATGCCGCGAATGGCACGCCCTTTCAGTTTCATCTTTTTGCCCGGTTCTTTGGCATGCCCGTCATACACGGTCGCCCCTTCCATCACAAATGGTGATTTCAGCCCCAGCGCTGAAATATCGCCCTGCCCGATATACGGGAAGAGATTCGGCGCGCCGGTGACGACCGTTTCAGGTTCATCCGCGCCGATATCCACCGTGGCGAGCACCAGTTTATCGGCGTTGGGATGCTGTTCCACCCGCAGGATATGCCCCAGCACCAGTTTTTCGCGGTCCCACGGCAAATCCGATTCGGGTAAGCCGATGTAATCGATGTGAGTCACTTCCATGCCCGCCATGGTCATCATTTCCGCCAATTCGGGCACGGACATTTCTATATCAACAAAATCTTTCAGCCAAGATAATGGTACTTTCATTTTAAACTCCGTCAGTTTCGAGTTTCAGGTTCAAAGTTCAAGGTTCAAAGTTGCCCGTTCATTCGCTATCCGCCGTTCGTCAGAATTGCCGCAAAAATCGTAAATCGTTGCCCCAGAAATAGCGAATATCTTCGATGCCGTGTTTGAGCATGGTGATGCGTTCCGGCCCCATACCAAAGGCAAACCCGGAATAGACTTCGGGGTCGTAACCGCCGTTGCGCAAAACAGTGGGATGCACCATACCGCATCCGAGAATCTCCAGCCAGCCGGTATATTTGCACGTTTTGCAGCCTTTGCCGCCGCAGATGATGCACTGTACGTCCATTTCCGCGCTCGGTTCGGTGAACGGGAAATAACTGGCGCGGAAGCGGGTCGGTTTGTTTTCGCCGAACAATCGCTGGGCAAAACTGGTCAGCGTGCCTTTCAGGTCGGTCATCCGAATATTGCGCCCGATTGCCAGCCCTTCCACCTGATGGAACTGGATTTCGCTGCGGGCGGTGATTTGCTCGTGGCGATAGCACATCCCCGGCAAAATGATGCGCACCGGGTCGGGAGCATATTCGTGCATAGCGTGAATTTGCCCCGGCGACGTGTGGGTGCGCAGCAGCACGCCATCGGTGGTGGTGTAAAAAGTGTCCTGCATTTCGCGGGCGGGGTGGTGCGGCGGGATGTTCAACAGTTGGAAATTGTATTCATCCGTTTCGACATCGCGGGCGCGGTACACCTGAAAGCCCATTTCTGCCCAAATTTGATAGATACGGCGCAAAACCTGCGTGCTGGGGTGCAGATGCCCCCGGCGAACCGGCCGCCCCGGCAGGGTCACATCGAGCGCGTTTTCGGCGAAGGCTTTTTCCATTTCCTGCGATTTGATTTCAGCCGTGCGCTGTTCGTGTGCCAGTTCCAATTCGCGCTTAATTTCGTTGGCCCGTTTGCCAAATGCGGGGCGTTCTTCGCGGGGCAGTTCGCCCACCCGGCGAAGCATCAGCGTGATTTCGCCCTTTTTACCGAGGTACTGGATGTGCCAGCCGGTGAGGGCTTTGCTATCGGCAATTTCTTTTAATTCCGTCAGCGCCTTCTGCGCCAACTGTTCAAGTTGATTGAGCATAAAAGCCTCCGTGTGGTGGTTTTTTGGTTCAAGGTTTCAGGTTCAAGGTTTCAGGTTCAAAGTTGCAGGGTAGCAAGTCTCAATCTCTCACCTTCTCAC
>JANTHQ010000443.1 GCA_024762375.1 Anaerolineaceae bacterium | reverse complement strand
CAAAGGACGAATACCAATGACAACCATAAAAATCGGTATTGTTGGCACGGGTTCGATGGGACAGACGCACGCCGCCGGGTGGGCGGCAACGCCGGCGACCATCGGCGGGTTTGTGGGCAAAACGGCGGCGCACGTGCAATCGCTGGCGGCGCAGTATGGCGCACGGGCATACCCCGATTTTGAAACCATGCTCGCCGATGTGGATGTGGTGGACATTTGCACACCAACCCACCTGCACCATGCGCAGGTGTTGCAGGCTGCCGCCGCCGGAAAGCACATCGTGTGCGAAAAACCGCTGGCGCGCACGGTGACACAGGCGCAGGAAATGATTGCCGCTTGCCGCGCCGCCGGGGTGAAATTGCTGGTGGCGCATGTGGTTCGCTTTTTCCCGGAATATGTCCGTGCCAGAGAAATTGTCACCACAGGCGGCATCGGGCAACCGGCGGTCATCCGGCTGTCGCGCGGCACATTTCGCCCGCAAAAAATCACCGACAACTGGTTCACCGACACCGAGAAATCGGGCGGGGTTATGCTCGATTTGATGATTCACGATTTCGATTATGCCCGCTGGGTGGCGGGCGATGTGGTGCGGGTGTTCGCTAAAAATGCCGCCATTGAACACGGGCTGGTCATTCTCACCCATCGGGACGGTGCAATCTCGCACGTCGAAGGCTCGTGGGCGTTTCCGCCGCCCCATTTTCACACCCGGTTTGAAATTGCGGGCAGCGATGGTTGGCTGGCATTCGATTCGGAGAAAAATGCGGCGGTGAAAATGGCACTCCACCGGCAGAAAACCGATGCGCCCGATGTGCCCGCGCCGGGGATTCTGCTGGATGAAAGCCCGTACACCACCCAACTCAAAGCCTTTTACCGCGCGCTGGTAAACGATGAACCCGTGCCCGTTTCCGCTGCCGATGGACTCGCCGCGCTGCAAATTTCGCTGGCGGCGATTGAATCGGCGCGCAGCGGGCAACCGGTGGAAATTTCGCCGTTACCGGAGGTGATGTCATGAGAATCGGAATTATGAGTTTCGCCCATCTGCACGCCGAAGCGTACATCCAAAATTTGCGTGCCATTCCCGGTGTGGAGATGATTGGTATCGCCGATGATGATGCGGCGCGGGGCGAACGGTTCGCCGCCCGGTTCGATGCCCGGTTGTTTCCATCGTATGAATCGCTGCTGGCAGAAAAGCCGGATGGCGTGCTGGTCTGCTCGGAAAACGCCAATCACCGCCCGCTGGTCGAAATGGCGGCGGAGGCGGGGGTGCACGTGCTCAGCGAAAAACCGCTGGCGACATCGCTGGCGGATGCGCGGGCAATGCTGGACGCCTGCGACCGCGCCGGGGTTATGCTGATGACCGCGTTCCCGATGCGATTCAGCGTGCCGATTGTGGAAATGAAATCGCTGCTGGATGGCGGCGGGTTGGGAAAAGTGTATGGCTTCAACACCACCAATCAGGGTCAAATGCCGATTGCCCATCGTCGCTGGTTTGTGGACAAAAAACTGGCGGGCGGCGGCGCGGTGATGGACCACACCGTCCATTTGGCAGATATTCTGCGCTGGGTGCTGGGTTCGGAGGTGGCGGAAGTTTTCGCCCAGACGAATCGTATTCTGCACGCCGACACGGTCGATGTGGAAACGGGCGGGCTGCTGATGCTCACCTTTGCCGATGGCACATTTGCCAGCATTGACAGCAGTTGGAGCAAGCCGCTCAACTACCCCACGTGGGGCGGCCTGACGGTGGAAATCATCAGCGAGCGCGGAATTGTGAATGTAGATGCGTTCAGCCAGAATTTGGACGTTTACAACCAGCGGCAAAATTCGCACACATGGGCATACTGGGGTTCGGATGCGAATCAGGCGATGGTGGCGGAATTTGTGGCCGCCATCCGCGAGCGGCGCACGCCGAAAGTGACGGGCGAAGACGGCTACAAAGCATTGGAAATCGCGCTGGCGGCGTATCAATCGGCGGCAACGGGCAAACCCGTAAAATTGCCGCTATAATTTGGAGACAGAATGCCAAACATCGAACAATCATTTTTATACCGCGAAATTCACCAGCAACCGGATGTGCTGGCGAAATTGCTGGCGGCGGAACGTGCCACCATTACCGCGCTGGCAGAGGCAATCCGTGCACGCGAAATTTCGCAGGTGGTGATTGCCGCGCGCGGCACATCCGATAACGCGGGGCGATACGCGCAATATCTGCTCGGCGCGGTGAATGGAATGCTGGTCACGCTGGCGACACCGAGCCTTTTTTCCATTTACCGCCAACCGCCGAAACTCGGCAATGCGCTGGTGCTGGGTATCAGCCAGAGCGGCAAAAGCCCGGATATCGTTTCGGTGCTGGCGGAGGCGAAAAAGCAGGGTGCGCTGACCGCCGCCATCACCAACCAACCCGAATCGGATTTGGCGCAGCACGCCGATTTCACCCTTGCGCTGCACGCCGGTGCCGAAAAATCGGTGGCGGCAACCAAAACCTACACCGCCGAACTGACCGCCATCGCCATGCTCAGCGGGGCACTCGCCGCCGATGGCGACATGTGGTCGGCGCTGGAAACACTGCCGCGTGCAATGGCCGACACGCTGGCACGCAATCCGCAGTTGGCTGCCGGGGTGGAACGCTATCGCTATATGCAGCACTGTGTGGTTATCGGACGGGGATTCAATTATGCCACCGCGTTCGAGTT
>JANTHQ010000442.1 GCA_024762375.1 Anaerolineaceae bacterium | reverse complement strand
GTGTGGGTTTCCCACTGAATGATGGCGGTGATGTTCAACCGGGCACGCAAACTCGGTTTCAATGGCGATTTAAAAAACGCGCGGATGATGGCTTCCGCCTCTTCGCGAGACAATTTTTTCACTTCGTGCCATGCAATGCGCGTTAACGCTTCTTCTCGTTTCATTTTGTTATGGTATCACAACTCAGCCGATTTGTCACGGTGTGTCGAAAATTTCGACCCGTCCGGTGTCATGCAGAAAGGCGTAGATTTTGCCCGTCTGCGTCAGCGACAGCATTTCGCCGCGCTCGAACATTTGGAAGCTGCCATCGCCGGGTTGTTCAGGGGAGATTGCCCAGCCGAGCGCGTCGCGCACAGCCGGTTCGGTGCGCCAAACTTTGCCAAAGCCGAGCACCGGTGCAATTCTGCCCTCCGGCGGCAATTCATCGCCCGTTACTGCATCTGTTTCGGGGTTGAAGGTGTCATCAAAACGGCGGTATGTGCCATCTTCAAAAAGCACATAAATGATGGGCTGCGGATACCATGCCACCCGGTCAGACCAAATCATCGTGCCATGTTCAAACGGCTGGAAAGCGGTTTTTACCGGATATGCTTCCGGCGCCATTCGGGGATGCAATTCGGCGGGGCAACCGAGCGCGGCTTGAAGGCCCGGATTTGCCAGCCAAATATCGGCGAACGGACCGTGTGGGAATGGCCCGCATTCCGCAGTACTGGCCGCCGCACCTGCTTCGGTTTCGGCCGCTCCGGCAACCGATTCGAGCGGGGCGTTCATCGGTTGCGGGGCAGATTTTTCCAGTGGGGCGACCGGCACGGTTGTCTCCAGCGCGGCAGCATCGGCGGCGGGTTGTTCCGGCAATGGCGCAGTTTCCATCTCCGGCGCAGCACTCTCCACCGATTTTTCCGCTTCCGGCGCGGAAAACGCGGCACGAGGCACGGCTTCGGTGGGAGGGACGGCTTCCTGTATGGTGGCTGCAGCAGGGGCCAGCGCGATTTCGGCAGTGTTTTTTCCACTGATGAGCGAGCGGTTGAAAATGACCACCCCGACCACCAGCACCAGCGCAATCGCGGCGACGGCGGACAACCCTGCCCACAGCCGGTTGCCGAAGAAAAATCCGCGTTTTTTCGGTTCGGCAATGCCCGCATCGGCGGCAGACAGCGTGAACGGGCGCGGGGCGGGTACGCGCGGTAACGATTGCATCAGTTGCACGGTGGCGCGCAAACTGTCCAACTCGGCGCGCAATTCCGGCGATTGCGCCAGTGCATTTTCCACCCGCGCGCGCTCGTCGGCGGTTACGGCATCGTCCAAATACGGCGACAGCAATTCGCGGATTTGGGGATTCATTTCGTCATGTGTCCATTGGTCATTTGTCATTCGTCATTCGCTGTTCGTCATTCGTTACTCTATTGACGGTATTGTGCCGGCAAAAGTTCCTGCCCGCGCAAAATATCGCGCAAACGGGTGCGGGCGCGGCTCAAACGCGATTTCACTGTGCCGAGCGCCAAATTGGTCGTTTCGGCAATTTCCTGATAACTGAAGCCTTCCACATCGCTCAGCACCAAAATCAGCCGCTGGTCGGGCGGCAGTTGGTTGATGGCATGCTGAATCATTTGCGCCATTTCGTGCTGTTCCACTTGGGTTTCGGGCGGGTCGGCGGGGTCGAGCAAATGGGGGGCGTGGTCGGATTCGCCATCTTCCGGCTCTAGCGGTTCGTGGGGACGGCGCTGCTCGTAGCGCAATCGGTCGTAACAGGTGTTGGACACAATGCGCATCAACCAACTTTTAAATGATCCGCCGCGATACTGTTTTATCGCCTTGAAGGCTTTGATGAACGCATCCTGCGTGGCATCGGCAGCGGCATCGGCATCGCCCATCACGCGCGCGGCAACGTTAAACGCCAACCCCTGATACGTCATCACCAGCCGGTTGAACGCCGCCAGATTGCCATTCTGCGCTGCTTTGATGGTTTCTGCTTCGGTCATTTTTATCGCACCCTCACCTGTAATTTTCACGGAGAATGCGGGGATTGTCAAGTTTGCACACGACCGCCAAATTTGACGAAGTTAAAAATATTGGCTATACTTTGAGCGTTCAATTCGATTGGACGGATGCCGAAGTGGCGGAACTGGCAGACGCGCACGACTCAAACTCGTGTGGATTTATCCGTGTGGGTTCGACTCCCACCTTCGGCACTCTTTTCTGAACGGCACACATTCATCGCCACCAGCCTGACTCATAAAGGAAGTGCCCTAACTTTGTGAGAAAACAGGCTATTTTTTTTTGGCTGAGGTAAAAATATTATGTTGAAAAAACTGCAATCGCTTGATAGACGCTGGCTCATTTTGTTGTCCATCATCCCTGTGGGATGTCTGCTGGCAATCATTGTCGGTGTGGTAGTGGGATGGGGTCTGTTCCCAACCAATACCGCCAGCGGACAAATCAGTGCCATGAGCGCGAATAATCTCGATGATTATGTTATCACCGTGGCAGCAGAATTTGCTGATGATGGTGACACTCAAAAAGCCCGCGACCGTCTTTTGGAGTTGGATACGCCCAACCCGGCGCAGTATGTCGCATTTTTGGCAGACCGTATGGTTCAAGAAGGGCGCGATAAAACCGACCCGGAATTGGTAGAAGTCATCCATCTGGCGCAGGCAATCGGCAGCAGCACCGAAAATATGATTGCCTACATC
>JANTHQ010000441.1 GCA_024762375.1 Anaerolineaceae bacterium | reverse complement strand
TGATGAGCGCTTCCTGCACCATATCCTGCGCCAAATGCTCCAACTCGCGTGCATCGAGCCGCGCCAAATCGCTGCGGGTGTGCAGATAGCCCATCACCCCGCGCAGAATGAAATCGCGCAGGTCGTTCAGTGCGGCATCGTGCGCCGCGCCGGGGGTATTCAGTTCAGTCAGCCATTGGTCGTTGGTTCGCATGTACCGGAGATTGGAGATTGGTTATTGATCAATCGTCATTTGGTAATTGTTCATTATTTGGGGCTAATTGTCAACATGAATGGTTATCGGCAGCCGCACGGAATCCCCCCCGCCAACGGGCACGCGCTCGAAGGTGTGCGGGTCGTACAGCCCAATTTCCAGCCGGTATTCGCCGGGCGGCATATCGGCGGGCAGGGTGATGGCGCGGCGGTCGGTGATATATTCGCCGTTCACCCACGCGGTAGTGGGGAATGTGCCATCACGCGGGAAACCGTCTTTCTGCGCCCAAATGCGTCCATCCGCCGAAATGACATGCGCGAAAATTGCCCATTCGCGGTTGAATCCACTTTCTGCCCGAAAATAAAGTGTCAAATCCAGCGTGTCGCCCGCATGCAGTTCGGTGGGGGTCAGGTCGAACCCGACCAGCGCCGCGCCGCCGAAATCCGCCTGCATGGGATGCGCCGGTTCGGGCGGGGAAAAATTATGCTCGCGCGCCAAAACCGTCACCGTACCCAAACCCATCTGGTCGGTGCGACCCGTTTTCAGCCGCGTTTTGTCTGCCGTCAGCACGCCCGCCGCCAGCCGATATTCCCCCGGCGGCAAATCGGCGGGAATGCGCAGCCGGTGCACATCGCGCAGCAGCGTGCCGCGCACCCAGCGGTCGGTGGGAAATGCAGGCGAACGCTCGCTGACTGCCACCGCGCCCGACTCGTTCTGCAATTGCACCCATGTGACCAGCGGCGGCAGATTGTCCGCCAACCCCTGCCAGAAAAGACTCACCGCCAGCGAATCGCCCGTTTTGATGGTGCGGGTTGGCACGGTGAACCCCACCAGCCGCAACGCATCGCCGAACGGCGCATCGGTGACAGTTTGGCGCGGCAGCGCGGCGGGTGACAGCGGTCGGCGCGGCGGCACAACCGTCACCGTGCCGAGCGGCACATCCACCCCCAGCGGTTGCCCGTCCGCGCGGAGCACATCCACCGGCTGCCCCGATTGCGGGTCGGTCAGTCGCAGCGAAAGCCGATATTCGCCCGGTGGCGTGCCCGCCGACACCCACAGCCCGTGCCGGTCGGTCAGCGTTTCGCCCGTCGCCAGCGCAGAAAAATGTCGCTGGCCGGCGTGCGGCTCGGTATCGCGCTGCGCCCAAATTTCGCCCGCGCCGTCTTCCAATTTCAGGGTGATGAGAAAATCGGGCAGATTGTCTGTCTGCGCCACCCAGTCAATCTGCACGGGGATGATGCCGCGCCCCGATTCCGCCGTCAGCGATTCGGGCAGCGCGATGGCCGCCCGCAGCCGATTGCCGAAATTCGCGGCGAGCGAATCGGTGACGGGCACAGATTTTCCCACCACCGACAGTTTGGTGTGCGGATTGACCCAGCGCAATTCGGCGGGAAAACCGATGTCTGCCATCACCGTTTCGGCGCGGTCTTCCCACAGATGCCCCAACGATTGGTGCGCCGGAAACCACACGGTATGATTTTGCAGCAGCGCGGAAAGGTCGCGGCGCATAGCGTTTTCATCCGTGCCCCACAGTTTGCCCCACTGCGGAACGGGGTAAATTTCGGGGCGGGCATCGGCGGGCAGATATGCCCGGTAGAAACCCATCTGCCACTGGTAACTCGCCAGCAGCACATCATCGGGGGCGGCACGGGCGGCGATTTCCGCCATCAGCGGTCGATAATCGTCATCGGGATAGCGGGGCACGGTATAAAAATCGAACAGACCCACGCCGGAAACAGCGACCATCGCCGCCAGCGACAGCCATCCCGCGGCGGAACGCCATCGCCACAGAAAAACGATGCCGGCCGCCACCAGCAGCCACCATGCGGGCGCGGCAACCAGCAGCGTGCGCTCGAAAAATCGGGGAGTGAACGGATTGACCAGATTTACCAGCCAGCCGAGCAGCAGCGGCACAAACAGATAGAGCAAAACTAGAAGCAGATTACACGGAGGTTCACAGAGTGACCACGGAGACCAGTGAGTTTTCTTGTTTTTTTCTCGGTGATGCTCTGTGCCAACTCCGTGCGCTCTGTGTTCCCGATATTCCGTCTTTTTCGCCAAAAACCATGCGCCCGCCAGCGCCAGCAAAACCACCGCGCCGGACAGCGGTTTCAACGCAGCGGCGGACGGTTGTCCCACACTGAACGCGGTGAGATATGCCAGCAGAAATTGCCCCAAATTGAGCGGCACATAACTTTCGACCACCACCTTCTGCGCCACATATTGCAATAGCGGGCGGGCGGCGAAAATCACCCACGGCAGATAGAGAATCGCCGCACCGAGAAAGGGGAGTAACTGTCTCACCCCCTCCCCATCCCTCCCCCTTTCAGGGGGAGGGAGCATTTTTTCCCCTCTCCCCTGTGGGGGGAGGGACAGGGAGGGGGGAAATCTCAAACCCACAAACACCATCTGTGCGGCAATCACAAACGCGGCATAATACATGGTGTACAGCCCCAGCGCGGCGGTGATGGCATATCCCCAACCCGCCCGGCGGTTGCCCGC
>JANTHQ010000440.1 GCA_024762375.1 Anaerolineaceae bacterium | reverse complement strand
ATCATTCTGCTGATGGTTGTCGCGGTATTTGCCGTGTCTCAAAACGGCAACAGCGCGCAGGCAACGCCGACACAATCGCCCGCAGAGGTGCTGGCTCAGGCGGAATCGGCTTTTGAAAACGGTGATTCGGCTGCTGCGCTATCGCTGATTGACCAATTATTGTCGGCAAACCCGCAAAACAGTGCCGCCGAAGCTCTAAAAACAAAAATTGCAGAAACAGAAGCCAACCGCCAGCAACTCGCAGACGCAATTGATGCCATCGCCGCCAAAAAATGGACCGATGCGATTGATTTGCTCACCCCGCTGTACGAACAAACAACCTTCCAACCGGATACCGTATCATCGCTATTGTGCGATTCTTATTTCAACCGGGGGCAAGAGCGGTTATCGCGCACCACATCGCCCACCGATGTGGCCACCGTGCAAGCGGCGCAGGTTGATTTTGAAACCGGGCTCACTATCTGTCCGGACAGAGACGATTTGTCGACCGCAGTTTCGCACGCAAAACAATATATTGCCGCGCAAAAAAGCAGTGCATCGCCCGAAGCTGTCATCGATGCACTTGCCCCCATCATCAAAACAGAACCGGGTTATGCGCGCGGGCAAGCCGCCATCGCATTGTACAACGCCTATTTGCAGCGCGGTTCGGCTGCCCAATCTGCCGGTGATCTTCAATCGGCGCTGGAAGATTTCACAGCGGCACTGAATTTGAATTTGGAAGACACCTCTGCCGCCACAGAAAAACAAACGGCGGTTCTGGCACAATTGGCACAGCAACCGCCAACCGCAACGGTTGCCCCCACGCCGCCGCCACCGGCCGCCGAACCCACCGCCACCCCGCTCCCGGCACCCACGTTGGCGCTAAAATATGCAGCGCCAAAACTCTTGGCCCCGGACCCGGAAGCCGTTTTTTCGGGGCAGTTTGAAGAAATTGTTCTGCAATGGGAACCGGTCGGTGAGTTGGCTGAAGATGAATTTTATGATGTCACCATTCGTTATTTTGTGGGCGATGAACCGCGCTATTGGGGCAGTGGCCTCATCAAAGATACGTCTTGGCAAGTACCGCTGGAAGCGGGTTACGGGCAGGCCGGCAAAGATGAATTTTGGTGGTGGGTAACCGTTCGGCAGGGGGGCACGGCAAAAGACGGAAACCCCGATTTGGCCATCAGCCCGTCCAGCGAAGAGCGTGTTTTCTATTGGCGGCCCAAATAATTCAGGAGAAATTATGACGTTGATTCCCGGTTTAAGCGCAACCCTTTCAAAAAAAGTTACGCCCGAAACCACCGCGAGCGCGGTGGGCAGTGGGTTGGTTCCTGTTTTTTCCACACCGGAGCTTGCACGCCTCATCGAGCAGGCCGCCGTCGCGGCGCTGGATGGCGCATTGGCAGACGGTCAAACCACCGTCGGTACCAATTTGAATTTTGACCATCTGGCGCCCACGCCGGTGGGCATGACTGTTTTTGCCACTGCCACGCTACATGCCATCGACGGGCGAAAACTGGTTTTTGAAGTTTCTGCCCGTGATGATGTCGAGCCGGTGGCAAAAGGCACGCACACCCGCTTTGTGGTCAACAGTGAAAAATTTGTGGCAAAAGCGGAAAAGAAAGCCGCGCAGGTGAAAAAGTAACTCGTTTTACACGGCCGCGGCCGGCGGCAGCCAGTAGCGCACCACCCGCCAACCCAATTGATGTGAGAATGTCAGTTCCATTCGGCTGTGGTTATGCAGTTCTACCAGCACGTGGGTGAGATCATCTTCTTCCCACTGCCGCCCCACGGAAATCACCGTGAGCGGTTTTTTACGCCATACCACTTTTCGCGGCACGAGCATTTCGCCGCGCAAACCACCTTCCACAAAAATCGATTCATCCAGCCATTCGCTATTTTGCATTTTCCCCCTCTCGCGCCATCACCATATCATATAAAAATTGCAGCGCGGCATTCACCGATTGCGTTTTGTTTTCGGCGCGCGTACCCTGCCAAATATGTTTTTGCCAGCGCGTTTCACCGTCAAACGCCAGTCCGATGTATGTCAAACCGACAGGTTTACCCGGCATCCCGCCCCCCGGGCCGGCGATGCCGGTGATGGAAAGTGCGTAATCGCTGTGAAATACACGCCGTGCGCCCTCTGCCATTTCGATGGCAACTTGGTGGCTCACTGCGCCATGGGTTGTCAGTGTATCATGGCTGACACCCAGCAAGTTTTCTTTCGCTTCGTATGAATAGGCGACCACACCGCCGCGAAAAATCTGCGAACTGCCGGGCACATCGGTGATGCGGTGTCCCATCAGCCCGCCGGTGCACGATTCGGCAATACCCAGTTGCAGATTGTGTTTTTTCAAAAGTTCGACCACAGAAGCTTCGATGGTGTTTTGGGTCATTCTTTCATTCCTTTCGTAAAAAACCTGAATTCGGAGTTTTTCTCGAAAAGAGAAAATGCGGTTATTTCGCAAAAATTTTTGGTATGTCATTCCCGCGAAGGCGGGAATCCACAGTTTTTTGGCGTGGATTCCGGACAATTCGCTGCGCGAATTTCCGGAATGACAGAAACTCCGAACTGAGGTTACAATACGATACGCACAGCATCCCCCGGCCGAACCGTTCCGCCCGTCAGAATGCGCACCATCACGCCGGCATTTCGGCGAACAATTCCATCTTTTTTGGTTGCCACAGCTTTGAGCAACTGCGGGTGGATGCCGT
>JANTHQ010000439.1 GCA_024762375.1 Anaerolineaceae bacterium | reverse complement strand
GTGCTGAATCTGGCGCACGGCGAATTTTTTATGCTCGGCGCGTACATCGGCTGGACGGTGTATGTTCGCCCCGATACGTTTGTGGATGTGCTGCCACCCTTGCTGCTGGTTTCGGTGGGATTTGTTCTGCTGCCGGTGTGGAAAATCATCGTGGCGCGTAGCCGGTTCTTCACGTCTCCGGTGGCAACGGGCGGGCTGATTGCGGGACTCGCCATTTTGGCAGTGACGCTCTTCCGCTATCCCCTCTCCATTTGGAACGCCGAAGATTACGCCCAAAGCCCCATCAATTATTCGCTGGCACTGTCGCAAAATAAACTGGTGCTGCCCCCGCCCGTGACCATTTCCGGCGTGCCGCCGCTGCTGGTTCTACTGGGAATTCTGCTCGGCGGGGTGCTGGTGGCGCTGTGGCTGGCGGCATTTTTGCGCCGCCGCGAAACCGCCATCACCGCGCCGGAACTGCCGCGCCTGCCCCTCATTTTCGCGGGGGTGATGGTCATCATCGGGCTGGGCACTTTCTGGCTGAACGATCCACTGACGGCGTGGCTGGTCAATATGAGCACCACCCTCCGCTTTTTTGTGGCGATGGTGGTGGCGTCCGGCGTGGGATTTGTGCTGGGCGGCCTCATCGAAACCACCATGATTCGCCCGCTGTACAACCGCCCGATTTACCAGATTATGCTCACGCTGGGGCTGAGTTTCATCGGCATTGAAACCGTGCGGGCAGTTTGGGGACGCCCCGAATTCACTATGCCGAAACCGGAACTTTTCGCGCAGGGCGCAAAACCGTGCCCGGCGCACAATCTGGGCGACTGGCTGACGAATCACTGCTCGACGATTCTGCTCTTTGACGGGCGGGTGCGGACATACAACGAAATTTTCATCATTGCCTTTGGGGTGCTGGTTTTGCTGGGAATTTGGTTGATTTTACAGCGCACGCGGCTCGGAATGATTATCCGCGCGGGCGTGCAAGATAGCGAAATGGTGGAAGCGCTGGGTATCAACGTGCGGCAGGTGTTCACGCTGGTTTTTGCGATGGGCACGGGCATTGCCGCGCTCGGCGGGATATTGGCCGCGCCATCGGTGGGGCTGTCGAACGATATGGGGACACGGTTGCTGCTGCTGGCGCTGATTGCGCTCGCCATTGGTGGGTTGACCAGTTTCCCCGGCGCGGCGGTCGGTTCGGTGCTGGTGGGGTTGCTGCAACAGTTCATCATCAAATACGGGCGAATCGGCATTCATTTGCCGTTTTTGGATGAACCATTCAAACCGTCGCCGCCGCTGGTTCCCGCGTCAACAATTTTGCTGATGGTGATCATCCTGCTGGTGCTGCCGCAGGGGCTTTTCGGGCGAGATGAGTAGAGGTGTGATATGACAACATGGTTGAAACGAAACAATCTGCTCGCCATTTTCGCGTTTATGGTGGTGTTCCCGTTCATTCTGGCGTTACTGGACGGGCAACCGCCCGCGGCGGTGTTCGCCAGCGAAACCGGCTCGGCGAAATTTTTGCAGGGCCTGCTGATTGAAATTTTCATTTTGGGGATGTACGCCCTCAGTTACGATTTGATTCTGGGCATTACCGGGCTGCTGTCGTTTGGGCACGCGATGTTTTTCGCGGTGGGGGCGTATGGCGCGGGCATTATGATAAAATCGTTCGGGTGGGGAATTCTGCCGACGGTGGCGGGGGTGCTGGCGGCGGCCGTGGTGCAAGCGGTGCTGTTCGGGATTGTGCTGCCCCGCGTCAAGGGTATCACTTTCGCACTGGTGACGCTCGGATTCGCGTCCGTCTTTTTCATCGTGGTGCAATCCGGCGATTTGGCGGCATACACCGGCGCGGATGTCGGCTTGCAAGGCGTCATCGTCCCCGACTTTTTGAACACGGCCACCCACCGCTATACCGTCTATCTCATTAGTTTAATTGCGTTGGCGATAACCTATCTGGTTTTCCGCCGTTTTGTGGATTCCCCAACGGGGCGGGTCTGTGTCGCCATTCGGGAAAATGAAGACCGCGCGCTGATGTTGGGTTACAACACCTTCTGGTTCAAGCAGATTGCGCTCATCATTTCGTCCATCACGGCGGCGTTTGCGGGTCTGCTGCACACCATCCACCAGCCGATTGTCAGCCCGAATGTTGCCAGTTTGGGCTGGACTGTTTCCGCGCTGCTGATAATTCTCATCGGCGGGGTAGGCACACTGAGCGGCGCCGTCATCGGTGCGGCAGTGTTCCGTCTGCTGGAATTTTATCTGGACAAGTTTTTCGGCGAATCGGCGGCGATTCTGCTGGGGATAACCTATGTGGTGCTGGTGCTGTTCGTGCCGTATGGTATCGTCGGCACATGGCAGGCAAAGGGACTCAATACCCGCGCAGGCCGCGAAATATTGCGGCAGCGTGTGTTGCAGCAATGGCATTTCCCGTTCACCGACCGCAAAAAACGGTGAGCACCGCAGTGCGAAACGGGCGGTTCAGTCTTGACCAATCCGAACCAACATTTTCCCAAGATTTTCTCCGGTGAACAAACCAATAAACGCGCGGGGGGTGTTTTCAATCCCGTCAACGATGGTTTCTTCCCAAGTTATCTTGCCGGCATTGAGCCACGCTACCATATCTGCCTGAAATTGCGGAAGCTGATCGTAATGATCGGACACGATGAAACCCTGCAGCAGCAAGCGTTTACTGATGATGAGCCCCAGATTTCTTGGGCCGGGTTGGGGTTCTGCC
>JANTHQ010000438.1 GCA_024762375.1 Anaerolineaceae bacterium | reverse complement strand
GAAAATTATGAATACAGCCGCGCGATTGCCGCGGCAGCGCGTTTGAAACCATACATCGCCATGCCGAGTTTGGCGTTGACATCCACCGCCACGATGAGCGCCATTTGCGGTCCTGCTTCGCCGGCGATGACGGCATATTTTTCGCCTTCAATCAAAATGCGCCCGCCGTTATTCTGAGCCAGTTCGCGGTTGATGGTTTTTGCCAGTTCCAGTGTGCGGATGGCAGTGGCTGCCAGTGTGTCATCGGGGGCAACCGGGGGGGTATCGCCATACGCTGTGCCGACGACCAACCCTTCGGCAGTTGCGGCGACGGCAAACACGGTGTTCGATGTGTGGGCGATAAAATCTGTTAAAATCGTTTGCAGTTTTTGGCTGTGGTGTGCCGGATTATTCACTGTCAATAGAAACCTCACCTTCCAATATTGCGCCGATTTCCTCGGCGGCGCGTCGCAGGGCATACAGCGAAAGCCCCATTTTTGCCTGTTTATCTACCATCAGTGCCACCGCCGCTCGAGTGCTCGCCGGAACGACCAGCATTGCGCCTTTTTCGCCTTCCAGCAGTAATCGGTTCAAATCACCCTGCGATAACCGCTCAAGCGTGCGTTCACTCAGCGCCAGCAGTGTGGCGGCCATGGCGGCCACTTGCGGGCTGTCGGTGGCAGAGTCCGCTTCGCCATTTTCGTTGGCATAACGGGTATAGGCGGCAACCACAAACCCTTCAATACTGACGATGACCGCGCCGCGCGCGTGCGCCAACTGATGTACCAGTTTCTCCAGTGTGGCTTCCAGTAAATCCGTCCGATAAACTGCCATAAGTTTTCTCCGGTCTGATTGTTTGACCCAAACAAATCGTTCGTACTGTGTGAATTATATCAAATCCTGCACGGGCAAGCAACCGGTTGCCGCCTGTTTGCTCAACCGCCGAGCATAAATCGCAGTATCAGCTTGTGCAAAACCTGTTCGACGGGGGCGCGGTCATCGGTGAAGGGGGCGGTGCAGGCATCGGGGAGTGCGGGAGGGAGTGTGCCGAGCCCGGCGGCAAATGGGGCATCGGGGGCGCAGGAAATGCTGAAAACGGTGGTTGCCAGCGTTCGCTCGGCGACACCCTGCAGCCATTCGTTTTGCAGGGTATCGGCATTTTCCAGAAAATCATTCAGGGTGGACGGGCGTTTGGTGGCAACCACCAAACTGTTGCCCAAATTATATCCACCGGTGGGGGCATCAATCACATACACGCTGGGAAACACCGCGCGCATCGTGCTGCCCAGCGCCACCACCAGCGAATAATCGTGCACACTGCGCCCGGCATTGATGGCAACCACGCCATCGTCATTCAGATGGTCGTAAATTTCCTGAAAAAACTCGACGGTGGTCAACTGAAACGGAATGTATGGCGGGCGGTACGCATCCACGGCGATGACATCGTATTTTTTGGTGGTGGTGTTCAAAAAATACCGCCCGCCCTGATTGATGGTGTGCAGATTCGGCTCGGTCATATCGAAAAATCGCCGTCCCACCGCGCTGATTTCCGGGTCGAGTTCCACCCCGTCAATCGGTATCGCGCCGAAAGCCACCGTGTACGCTTTCGGAATGGTTCCCGCTGCCGCACCGATGAGCAGCAGGCTGTCCACCGCCGTTTCGGGGTATGGCGCGGGGTTGAAAAACGGCGCTATCAGAAAATAATCCCAAATACCGTATCCCAGCGGCGTGCCGGGGGTGTACACCGAATGGATACCCTCGCCTTCATTCAACCGCAACAGAATATCATCCCCGATTTTTTCCACCTGAATGTAATTGTATGGCGACTCGGTTTCGAAAATCGCATTTTCATTCGGTTTGATGACCCCGCCCGTGCCGAAGAGCGCCACCAGCGTCAGCGCGACGACCTGCAGCAGATAGAGCATCCCCAATTTGCGCGACAATTGGAACAACCCGCCGACGGCGACCACCAGCAGCACCGCCGAAAAAAGCAGAAACGTGCGCCGCGTGCCGATGTTTGGGATGAAAACCAGCACCGGCAAAAATGTGCCCAAAATACTGCCCAGCGTGCTGACGGCGTAAATTTGTCCCGCCACCTGCCCCGCGTTTTGCACGTTTTTTACCGCCAGCCGAATGGCAAACGGCGATGCCATCGCCAGCAGGGTGAGCGGCACGCTGAACAGAATCAACACCCCCAGCAGCGAGCCGATGAGAATCCCCGCATCAAATGTGGCGAAGCCCGCCAAACTCCAGCGCAGAATGGGGCGCGCCACCAGTGGAATCAATCCCACCAAAAATGCTCCCCACGCGATAATTTGGAAGAATGTTGTCCCGCGCGGGTCGGTGTCTGCCCATTTGCCGCCGACCCAGTAGCCGACGCTGAGATATATCAGCACCAGCCCGATGAGATTTGCCCAGATGATGATTGAATTGCCGAAAAACGGGTCGAGCAGACGGCTGGCAGACAGTTCCACCGCCAGCACGGTCATTCCGGAGAAAAATACAGTTGTCAACAGATAGTTTTTTTTCAAAAGAACCTCTCAGCAGTTATGGCACAAGCGGGAATGACACAATCGCTGCGTAGGGGCGGCTCGCGAGCCGCCCCTACCGAGAATTTGCGATTATCCGAGGTAACTATACAGGAAGCGGGGAAAACGCATCCTGAGTAGCGGTTCGCACCGCGAACCGCGTATCGAAGGGCGTTTTTCCCCGCCGATTTCACCCTTCGATACGCCCTG
>JANTHQ010000437.1 GCA_024762375.1 Anaerolineaceae bacterium | reverse complement strand
GTCGAGTTTTTGTGCCATCACCGAGATACCGCGACTTTTCAGTATCCGCCCGATGGATGCTGCGGCCACGCCTTTGCCCAATGATGAAACCACGCCGCCGGTGCAAAAAATGTATTTTGTCATCGTTCAATCCTTTTTTGGCAATAAAACAACGCTGTCAGGAGCAACAGCGTTGAGAAAATCGAAAATGGAAATTTATGCTGTTTGATTTTCCGAGTCGGGGGGTGTGAGCGGAATTTCATCGGGAAATGCCGCATCCAACTCTGCGATGATTTGGGTTAACACTTCTTCTGCCGAGCCTTCTCGCTCTTGCGGCGGGCTCCAACGGAACATCACCGTACCCTCAACCCCCTGCATTTTTGAGGCTTTGTTCATCGCCTCCAAAAAACGGGGTGAAAGTTCGGCTGATTTTTGCCCGTTGATGTCGGTTGCGCGTACCCGCATCGGCAGATGGTTCCAATACAAAATTTGGTATGTCGCCATAGAAAAATTATCCAGCACTATTTGAACCAATCTACCACAATCATACCTGATTCAGCCCAAAGGTCAAATTTGGCGCAACTTGGCGCAGCGCAGTTGCCATTCACGGCAAGGTTGGTTATCATAATGTTGAATGAAATTGAGCGGTTGAAGGATACATTTATGGAAAATTGGCAGCGAGTGGTCACCCTTTCTGACGGGGTGGCAATGGTAGTCACCGATTTACACGGTGATTGGCAGTTATACCAGCGATATCGAGACTGGTTTATCCGGCGGCACAAAGCCGGCGAAGTGCAATATTTCATCATTACCGGCGATGCCATCCACCGCGTTGAACCGGAGGCCCCCGATGGCTCGCTGCAGATTGTGCTCGATGTGCTGCAATTGCAAGAAACCTATCCCGGTGCGGTGATCTATCTGCTGGGCAACCACGAAATGGTGCACATTTATCACGTGCCGCTGTCGAAAAACGATCACGTGTTCACCCCGCGTTTCGAGGCCGCGCTCGGCGATTACCGGCAGAGTGTGCTTTCACTTTTTGCCCGCTTGCCCTTTTTTGTGCGCACCAAAGCGGGCGTATCCATAACACACGCGGGGGCAGCATCGGCATTGAGTGTGGACGAAAACGTCGCTCGTATTTTCACTTTCGACCATGAAAGCGTTTTTGAACGGGTAAATGCCCTGCTCAACGAAAAGGATATCGAGCGGTTGCGCCAGGGATATGCCAACTTTTCCGGCGTGCCGTATGCTGTGCAGGCGAAACATTATCTGGCGGTATCCGGTGCGGATGACCCGCGCTATGATGATTTGCTCCGGGGGGTGTATGCTACCTCCGACCCCGATTTTGAATTGTTATGGAATACGCTGTTTACCCGCTGCGAGAAGGAATATGGCAATGGCGATTATGGCATCTTTTTGAACGCACTGCTGGTAAAACTATCGCATCAATTTGTGCCACAGCAATTTTTGGTGGCGGGACACATTCCCGTGCGCAAAGGCGCGAAAGTTGTGGCGCGGCGGCATTTGCGCATTGCCAGTGGTGTGCACGCCGTGCCGCCCGCCTCGGCGCAATTTTTGCTGTTCGATACCGGGCGGCCGGTGCGGAATGTTCAAATGTTGCGAAAAGGCCTGCACTCGGTAGTGGACGTGCGCTGAAACTATCACAACACCAAAACGCCCGCCAGCGCGAGCAGTACCGTCACCCCGATACTCATACCCATTTTGGAAAATAAGACATACCGTGCCGCCGATTTTCGGCGCAGCCACAGCCAGCGCGGCACAAACACCACCGGCGCGAGCAACCCCCATCCCGCGGCAATTGCCGCCAACGCCAGCAAACGTTCCACCCCGCCCATCAACCGGTCCGATATTTCAATCGGCGCAATCCCTTTCCCCGTTGCCTTTCGCAGCGAAGCCACAGCCACCACCAATTCGATTTCCAAAATGGGCGCCACCCAAAAAACGGTGATGACCACCGCCGCGATAAAAATTGCGCGGTTGGGCGCGGTCGGCGGGGCGGCAAAAATTGCGCCCAGTGCGGACACAGGTTCAGCCGTTGCCCACCCGGCGATAAACGCCAGCGACAGCGCGTGCACCAATTGGTCGGCAATCAGCAGCAGCAGTCCGCGCCCGCAGCAATTATTGGTGAACACAAACGTGCGAAATTGGTCAATAAACAGATGAATGGCGAAGAGTACAGCCATCCAGCCCAGCCAGTGTGGCATTCGCCCGGCAACAATGATAGCCGTGGCAATCGTCACCACCGATACGTGCAGCAGCAATCCGCGCCAGCCCTGCCGTTTGGCAATTGCCAGCCACAGCGGTTGCAGCACAAAATCGCCCACCAGATGCCCCAATATCAACAGAAAGAAAATATCAACAATCATTGGCGCTACTCAAAAAGTTTGGTGATTTCATCGCGGGGAAAAACGGGCAGCGGCTCGCGGCGGCCATCGGGATAACGCAGCATGACCCCCGCCGAAACGGGTTTCACTGTGCCGATGGCCGCACTGTGCACGCCAACCGCGTCGAGTGCGGCGACAATTTCGGTGGTGCGGGCGGGAGCCACCGCCAGTAGCAGCGAGCCGGACGCAATCAACCCCAGCGGATTGAGATTCAGCGCGCGGCAGATTTTCTCGCAGTGGGGATGGAAGGGTAACCGGTCGGAAAAAATTTCCAGGCCGACACCCGCCGCGTGAGCCAATTCGTGCAGTCCGGTGGCGATGCCGCCTTCGGTGGG
>JANTHQ010000436.1 GCA_024762375.1 Anaerolineaceae bacterium | reverse complement strand
ACCGACCGCACCGGAATAATGAAAGAATGTGGTGCGGCGGTGACAGCGCCGGGAATAACAATGAATGAGTCCGTTCGGAGTTCTTGTCATTCCGGAAATTTCCGAAGGAAATTATCCGGAATCCAGAGAAAAAACTATGGATTCCCGCTTTCGTACCCGCGGGGCACAGGCGGGAATGACAAACCAAGAATCTGTAAAAATAACGACATTTTCTCTTGCCGAAAAAACTTCAAATTCAGGTCAAATGAGTCCCTTAAATTTGAATATTCACCCCTGACACTTTCGGTTCATCCGGCGATTTTTCATCCGCGGTGTCGGGGGTTTCTTTTTGCCGGGCAATTTCCGCGCGGGCTTTCATCTCCTGCTGACGCGCCTGCGCCGCCACGCGATAATCTTGCCCCGACGGGTCTTTCGGCGCGAGTGCGGCGCGTTCCACCACCTGCATCTTTTTCAGCGTCGCTTCGGGGTCGTCGGGAATTTCGCTGGTGTCAATCTGCACTTCCCCACCGACCGCATATCGCCGCCCATCGGGCCCGATTTTGTAGGTGTATGTCGGGCCGCCGCGCACATATTGCCCGCCCGCAATCATATGCGCCAACTCGTGCTGGCGCACTTCGCGGTCGCGCTTTTTCAGCTCGTCCACTTCTTGCCGGGCATCCTCCGAAAGTTGCCCGTTTTTTTCCGCGGGCGGTTTTTCGGCGGGAGACGGCATATACCGCGCCATATCCGGTTTGTCGTGTGCGCCCACCGGCGCAATGCCTGACACAGCCATAGCAACCTCTCTTGTCATTATTATCGGCAGCGAACGAAAAAACTTTAGAGCCGGCAATCGAAATTTTGACCCTCTGCCGCATTTGCAAACGAATTACATTTCAAGCATAATTCAGGCGTTTTTACTGGCTGAAATCTCATTGGAGTTGCAATGGACATTTTTCTGAACAGTCTCATCATTGTTGTGACAGTTGTTGCCCTGTGGAAGGGCGCAGACTGGCTGGTCGAATCTGCCTCACGCATCGGCAAAAGTTTCGGGCTGTCCGATTTGGTCATCGGGTTGACGATTGTCGCGCTGGGAACGTCCGCACCGGAATTTGCGGTGACCATCGCCGCCGCGCTGGCGGGTCGCAGCGATATTTCGGTTGGGAATGTGATTGGTTCCAATATTTTCAATTTGGGATTCGTGCTCGGCGGTGTTGCCGCCATCCGCGCCATTACCACCACCCCCAAACTGGTATATCGCGACGGGGTCATTCTCATCGGCATTACCATTTTGCTGCGCTTTTTTGTAAACGACCTGCGCATGACCGCCATCGAAGGCACCGTGCTGGTGGTGGCGCTGCTGGCATACATCGGTTTTTTGCTGTGGCAGCGAGAAGAACGCAACACAGAAGAAGTCGCCGATGGCGATGTCACATGGTTCGACTGGGTGAAATTGCTGGGCGGGCTGGCGCTGGTGGTCGGCGGCGGGCACTATCTGGTTGAAGGCGCATCGGCAATTGCCCGCATTTTCGGCATGTCCGAATGGGTCATCGGCGTGACAATTGTCGCCGCGGGCACATCCACCCCGGAACTGGCAACATCACTGACGGCAGTCTTAAAAGGAAAACATGGCATTTCCATCGGCAATTTGGTTGGCAGCGATATTTTCAATTTGCTGGGGGTGCTGGGGGTTGCCACCCTGCTCAACCCGCACATGACGGTGGATGCCGGGGCACGGATGAGCCTGAACGTACTGATACTGATGGTCACGGTCGTGGTCATCGGCATGCGCACCGGCTGGAAAATATCCCGGTTGGAGGGTGGCGCGCTGGTACTCATCAATTTGGTGCGCTGGATTACCAATTTCAGCAAATAGCCGCTTGCTTTTTTCGCGCTGATTCGCTATCCTATCTGACATTATGACCATACGGGTAAATCAACGGGAACTGAAAACCAAACTCGCCGACGAGTATTTTTCCAATGGCGAATACGACCGCGCGCTGAATTTCATCCACCGCTTTCGCGGGGCGGCACGGCGGCAGTTCAAACCGAAAGAATTTGCTGCCCATTACCGGCTCGGTGTGGCGGCATGCGCGGCAAACGATTTTTCGCGAGCACACAAGCATTTCTCGGCCGCGGTGCAACTGGCCGGTTCACTATCGGAATTGAAAATATGCGAAGCACGGCTGGCAACACTCAAACGGCTCATTTTGACCCCCGCACCGCCGCTGCCGGACGCCATTCGCGGGCGCAAACACAATCACCCTGATTGCGACGGCAAATCGTTTTACGATTGCGCATCCAGCGAAGCCATCCGCGCCATTTTCCCCGCCGAAACGCTGCACCGCGATTCGCTGCAGCCGGAAATTGACAGCACATTCGCGGTGGGGGCATACAAAAGTTGGTGGCACGCCGATAGTTACAATCCATACAGCCAAGCCATCAAACTGGCGCAGCGCCCGCAAAGCCATATTTTACTGGAACCGCTCGGCATTTTGCTGGCAGAATTCGTCAGCGGCGGCGAAGCGGCAATTGTGCGCCAATCGGCAGATTTCATCGTCCCCATCCCCGCCGAAGCCACCAACCCGGAAAATTGGCGTCACCGCGCGCTGGCCGCCATCGCCGATGTGATGGCGCGCCGGTTCGGGCTGCCACTGTTCAACGTGATGAAACCGGCTTCAACCGCACCAAAACCGCACTCACGGCACAGCCATCAACCGCCGCAGCCGCCATTCACCATTACCGACCCGGAATTGGTTGCCGG
>JANTHQ010000435.1 GCA_024762375.1 Anaerolineaceae bacterium | reverse complement strand
ATACAGGGGGGATGGGGAAAATCGAGAATATACGGTTTTCACCGGAAAATTTAGCATTTTTGATTTTGTCAAACCACGAACTGCGTAAAGCGAAATTGTAAAACCGGTTCGCAACGGTATCTTCCCCTTCCGGAAAAACGGAAAATCACCCGTTCCCCAAACTATTTTTTTTAGTTGACACCCCCTGAAAAGGCGGCTATAATATTTTATAGACTGACCGTCGGTCGGTACGAATCATACGAGAGCAATTTATGAGCAAAACGGTCAAAGATGCCGGTGTTCGACGCAACGAAATTCTTGAGACAGCCCAAGCGTTATTTTATTCCAAAGGCTTCGCGAGAACGTCTGTGCAGGAAATTATCGACACCATCGGCATCGCAAAAGGGACATTTTACTATTATTTCGGTTCGAAAACTGACCTGCTGTGCGCGTTGGTAGAGCGGATGATGGCGCAGATTTTGCAAGAAACCTCGCCCATCATTGCCAACCCCGATTTGAGCGCACCGGAAAAATTCGACCACTTTTTTGCGGCTATTTCAAACTGGAAAACTGAACGGAAAGACTTTTTGCTGAGTTTGCTGGAAGTATGGAATCGGGATGACAACATTCTTCTCCGCCAAAAAGTTAACGCGGCAACCGCCAAAAGTGTCGAACCGCTGTTGAGCGCGGTAATCCGGCAGGGCATTGGTGAAGGTGTTTTTCACACGGCGTATCCCGATGATGCGGCCAGAATGATTTTCGTGCTGAGTCAGGACCTTTCGGAGACATTGGCGGAATTTTTTTTACGGGTGAATGATGGCGGCAAAGATTTGGCAAAAATCGCCGAGAAAGTGGCGGCGTATCATCAAGCGATGGAACGTATTTTGGATGCACCCCCAAATTCACTCCATATCGTTGATATGGCGGTGGTTCGAGCGTGGTTTGAATAGTGGCATCTGTGTGCAACTGATGGCATCGAGGAGGTAGCGTATGACAAATATAAAAATGGCGTGGCGGAATGTATGGCGCAACTGGCGGCGAACGTTAATCGCCACCATTGCGATCATCTTGGGGTTGATTTTGCTTATTTTTATGGAAGCGCTGATTCAGGGTTCTGACCAAGCGATTTACGGCAATGCGGTGCGGTTGTATGGTGGTAATATTCAGGTTCACGCGCCGGGGTTCAAAGATAAAGCCAGTCGGTTGCCGTTGATACCGTTGGATAATCCCGATGAAGTTGTTGAAATTGCCCGCGCGCTGCCGGAAGTGGTTTCGGTATCGAAACGCATCAACACCGGTGGCATGGTCAGCAGCCGAGAAGGGTCGTATCCGGTGCATATCATCGCCATTCAGCCCGAAAGTGAGGCTTCGGTCAGTTTGGTGGCGAAAAAAATTACCCAAGGGCGATTTTTAACTGCCGATGACGGCGATGCCATTTTGATTGGCAAACAAATGGCAGATTTGCTGCAGGTTGGCGTTGGCGACCGGATTCTACTGCTGGGCAAACGAAAGGATGGTTCGATGCGCCAGCATTCGATGACGGTGGTGGGTATTTTCAATTTGGGCATGGGTGATGCCGAAAAAGGGCTGGTGTACATCAACCTGCCCACGGCGCAAACGCTGTACAATTTGCGCAATCAAGAAACCGAAGTTTCCATCACGTTGCAGCGGGTGGGGCAGGAAGATGCGGTGATGGCTGCCATGCAGCCAAAATTGACCAATTACGAAATTGATACCTTCGACACTCTGAACCCGGAAATTCGGCAGGCGCTTGAAACCAAACGGGTATCGCTGGCGGTAATGGGGTTCATTGTGTTGTTGATGGCTGCCATCGGGATTTTGAATTTGATGCTGATGGCCGTGTACGAGCGCACCCGCGAGATGGGCGTGCTGGCGGCGTTGGGGCTCAAAGGGCGGCAGATAATGGCGCTGTTTTTGCTTGAAGGCACCTTCATCGGTGTGGTGGGCGCGGTTGTGGGGTGTTTTCTCAGTTGGGTATTGGTGGCGGCTGTGGCGCAGAAAGGCATCGATTATTCGTTCACTGATGGCATGGGCGATATTTATGCGCTGATGGGCAATACAATTTACCCCTACATTTCCGTCAGCGCAATCATCAATTACGGCATCGGTGTTATCATCATCGCGGCGTTGGCATCGCTGATACCGTCTTGGCAAGCCTCGAAGCAGGAACCGGCAGAAGCGTTGCACCACATTTAACGGGCAATCAATACCGCAGGCTTTAGGAGAGACATTATGGCTATAAAAGCATTTTGGGCAATTGCTTACCGCGATTTAATGCGCAATCGTCGCCGCACGATACTGACTTTGGTGGCGGTAGGCTTGGGGATGATTGTTGTCATTTTTATGAGCGGCCTGTTGGCGGGGATGATTTCGAACTCCATCTCCGATAATATCCGCTTGCGCACCGGACACTTGCAATTGCGCGCCGAATCTTACGAAGTTGAAAAGTTGAGCCTTCTGTCGAAAGATTTGATTAACGACAGTGACACGCTGGTGGCAAAAGCCACTGCCCTCAACGAGGTTCAATCGGCGACACCGGTATTGTGGACAAGCGGCATTTTGAGCACCGTTCGGGAATCCATCGGACTGCAGGTGACCGGCATCGACCCGGCAGGTGATTTTCATGCACCCATTCGCAACGGTATTGTTGCCGGAAACTACATCAGCGCCAATAGCCGCAACGAGATTCTGGTTGGGCAGCGGTTGGCTGATGAAATGCAAATTTCACCCGGCGACCGCGTCAGT
>JANTHQ010000434.1 GCA_024762375.1 Anaerolineaceae bacterium | reverse complement strand
GGTTGGGGCGTGGGCGATGGCGGCAGCGGCGTCGCTGTCGGTGGGATGGGAGTATCAGTGGGAGCGGCGGTCGCCGTCGCAGGGGGAATCGGGGTGGCGGTTGCAGCGGGTTTCGGGGCGGTGCACGCAGCCAGCGCCAGCATGGTTATCATCAACCAAAAGGCGATTTTTTTCATAAAAATTCTCCGATGAGCACAATCAATTACGCAAAGGCGGCCCGTGAGCCGCCCCTGCGATAGTTTCAGATAATATAGCACAATTATCGGCGTGTGCTCGGCAGTTCGCCGTCGCTTGCCCGATAGTTTTTCCCACAAACGCCCAACGGGTTACAGCACTTTTTGCACAGTCAGCCAGTTGGGGTGAATTTCATTCGCTTGTGCGATGGCATCTTCCGCACCGAGCACCACCACTTCTCCCCTCGCGCGCACCGCGTCCAGCACATCGGCAAATTCCTTGAAATGCCGGGTGGTGGTGGATAGAATTTCATCGCGCGCTTTTTGACGGGCTTCATCCGTGTAACCGACAAGATAGCGCAGCAGCGATGTGTACCCTTTGGCATCAGGCAACTGATATGCATCCATCGCGGCAATAGCGCCGATGATGGCTTTGGTTCGCTCCGATTCACTCAAATCGAGTTGCCGCAAAAAGTCGGCGGTGCGGTCGTAATTTTCCAGCGTAGGCAGTAAATTGGGGTCTCGGTACGATAAAAAGGTAAAAACGCCCGTTTGCCGGTTAAATGAGCTGAACCCGCCGTATGCGCCGCCCTGAACCCGTACACGTTCCCACAGCCATGTGGAACGGATATAATTGCTGATAACCGCGATGGACCCGTGATAGCGATAACCCAATTCATATAGATTTGCGCCTTTGGCAACATAATTTACTTGCGCCGGGATGGTCAAACCTTCGTTGGTGGGCAGAGGTTCGCGCTGCCATTGCGCCAGCGAAACCGCCCCGGCGGGCAGGTCGCCCAAAAATGTCGCCAGTTTCGGGCGGAATTGCGTCCAGTTGTCCGCATCGAGTGTCACGTTGCAAAGCATGGCGTTTCGGTTGAGAAGCAGTTGGCGTATGGTTTCTAATTTTTGAAGTACGCCTTGCCAGTCATTTTCGATTTCATCCACCAGTTGGCGCACAAAAAACAAATTGCTCACACCCCCCATCTGCTCCGAAACCCAATCGCTGGTGTTGAAATGGGCACGCAATCGCCCGTTGACAACGCCATGCCCACCCGGTATCAACCCGGATTCCTGGTCAGATTTATCTTCCAGCACCATTTGCCGAAAGCGTTCCAAATTGTCGAATTTTACATGATGCAAAACATCTCGCAGAATGTTGAGCAGGTCATCGGCATGCGCCATGGTCGCTTTGCTGCGCAGCATCAACCATGCCACCGTTTCATCCGTCTGCCCTTCCGGCGCCGAAATGTATGTGGATGTCCACACACCGCCGGTTTTTTGCCCAATGCGCTGAGAGAGTTTGACAAAATCCTCTTTTTCCGTGCCAATTTCCAGCAATGCTTCGCTGAACAGCGGCACGTATGGCAACAGCGATTGCGGCAACGCACGCAAATTCAACCCGATATCCAAATAAATAATGCCATTTGTAAACAGATTGTGATACACCAATTTGCTGCCGTGCTCGCTATCCACTTCGATGGGAATTCGTTTATTTTGTTTGTCCAAATCCGCCAATGTCAAATGAGGAATAGTCGCCAGCGCCTCCGGTGGGTCGGGTGTTTCTTGAATTTTTTTCAGGGTACGTGTGTTTTCAATGATTTGGATGATTTCTTGCTGCGACATATTCGCTTTTATCTGCGTCAGTCGCTCGCGCTCTTCGGCTTCATCACGCGCTTGTTTTTCGGGGTCGGGTTGTAAAATCAGCGTTACCCGGTGACGATTTTCCAGCAGATACTGCCGAATCAGTGACGGGAAGAAATCGGGGTTTTGCGCCTGTTTTTTTATTTCCGCCAGCGGGGCTTCGAATGCCAGTGGTTCAAACGGATCACCATCGTGAAGCCACGACGACAGCGCACCGAACATCAACGCCAGCCCGCGGGGGTAACTGCCGGTGTTTTGCTCGCGCAGTCGAAATTCCAACGTGTTCAACCCGGCTTCAATCATATCCGGGTCAATGCCTTTCTGTGCCAGTTCGGACAACGTGTCATAAATCAGTTGTTCGGCTTTGGAAACATTTTCGCCTGCCACACCCTTTAAACCGATGGAGAAAAACATCTCTCGCAGGTACGATGATGTTCCGCCACCGGTGATATCTTCGCCCAACCCGGAGTCAATCAACGCCTTGCGCAGCGGTGATGCCGATGTGCTGACCAAAAGGTACGACAGTAGCCCCAGCGCCGTGGCAAGCCCGACATCTTTTGTTTCGGCCAGCAGCCAGTTGACAGTGAACATCGTTTTGTTGTCATCTCCGGCATCCGTGTTGGCGGCATACGGTTTCACCACTCGTTTGGGCGCGTCAAATCGGGGGTGCAGCGGCACGGCAGAATCAACCGCCATAGGGTCAAATTCTCGCAAATATTCATCCAAAAGCTTCAATCGCGTTTCGGGGTCATCATCGCCGTAAAAATAGATGCGTGCGTTTGCCGGATGGTAAAAAACATCGTGAAAATGGATAAACTGCTCATAGGTTAATTCGGGAATGTGGCGCGGGTCACCGCCGGAATCGAAACCATACGTATTTTCGGGAAAAAGCACCTGCTGGCTCAATTCGCTCAACACACCGTCGGGCGA
>JANTHQ010000433.1 GCA_024762375.1 Anaerolineaceae bacterium | reverse complement strand
CCCGCGACCCGGACGCGCTCGATTTGGCACGCGGCGACGGGGTGTTCAGCAGCGACCCCGGCGCGGGCAAATGTGTTGATTTCACCAAACCCGACCGCACGCTGGAGGAATTCAGCTATTCGTATGTGGTGCGCACCACCGAGCCGGATATCAAAGGGCTAACGCTGGAAGAACCGGAGAAAATCGATATTGGCAATTTGGTGGAACTGTTTCCCGCCGGGCGGATAAATTTCGCCGCCGTCGGTACCGAAGAAGAAGCAAACCGCGCAAAAGTTGTTGCCGGGCTCGAAGCCGCAGGCAGCCAAAGCGCGGCAGACAGCCGGCAAACATTGCAAAAATCATCGGCACAGATGGTGGACGCCCGCGTTTTGCGCACGCTGGCGCGCGACCCCGACCGTTTTTCGCTGACGAATGTCACCGCCGCCACAAAACTGACGCTTCACGGCGATTTGTTGCGCCTGCTGGGCAAACATCTGAAGATAAAACCGGGGCGCGGGCGCATGAATTGCCGCAATCCGGTGGATTGGGATGATGAGCCGACCATTTATCAAGCCTGCACGGTGGCGCACGGGCACGTGCTGCGCTTCAAGCAGGAATGGGTGGCAGATGGCTATTCGATGGGCAATTTACTGAACAGTTTGCCGCTCGCACCGGGGCAGAAAAAACAAATCGCGGTGGTGGACTGGGAACGACGCGAAGAAAACGCTCGCCGCGAAGCCGCCATTTCTACCGAAGAACTGGAATCGGATTTATCGCGCGACCGCGACATCAGCGAAGTGGTGCGCGGCACAGTCAGCGAAAGTGTGCGCGGCGGGTCGTCATCGCGCAGCGGCGCTTTTGGCGGCGGGCTGGGCGTTGGCGCAGCGGGTATCCTCGGCAGTTTCGGTATCGGCGGGCTGCTGGGAATCGGCGGCGGCACATCCTCCGCCAGTAGCAGCGCGTTCCAAAATTCATCGCGGAACACATCTGCCAGCGCGCTGAACCAATTGCGCGACCGCACTATCCAAAGTGCGTCCGCCGTGCGCAGCCAGCGTTCCAGCGTGGTGCAAACGGTGCGGCAAGGCGAGCGCGTCACCGCCACCACCGAAACCGTGGCGAATTACAACCACTGCCACGCCATCACCATTCAGTATTTTGAGGTTTTACGCCATCTGCTGGTGCGGCAACGGCTGGTGGATGTGCAAGAATGCCTTTTCGTGCCCCTGTTGATGAGCCGCTTTACCCGCGACAAAGTTTTGCGCTGGCGAAATACGCTCTATCCCGCCGTGCGCAGCCGCCGTTTGCGCAAAGGGTTCGACGCGCTGGAGCGGATTGACAGCAATTACGAAGGCAGTGACCTGCCCGTCGGCACCTACGCCGACCAATCGCTCGATTATCTCGATGGCGATTTGACCATCCGTTTTGAGTTGGCTCGCCCGCGCGACGACGGCGACGACTTCAACGCTTCGGCGTGGACGTTTTTGGGGCGCATTCTGCCCTTCATCAACCCGCAAGAATTTTACGAGCAACACCTGAAAGACCAGCGTTTCAAAGACCGCGTTTTCCTGCAACAACTCGGCCCGCAAATTGCCGAGCGGTTCGTGCAGTATATCGGTGTGGAGGCGGTGCTGAACGATAACAGCGTGGTTGCCCTGCCGATTGACGCCACCCTGCTCAGTTCATTCCGCAACAATCGGGCAATGCATGTGTCGCTGCGGCTGGCAGAGGATTTGCCGCCGCTCCGCCGCACAGACATCAAATATATCCGCTTTAAAGGGCAAATCAACATTGCCGGTATCTTTTTAATCGACCTGCTCCCCGAAAATTCAAAAGTTATCATCGAAGCGGGAAATATGCGCTATCGCACCAAATATTCATCCGGCTATCTGTTCCGCAGCGGACGCATTCAGGATGATATTGTCGGCAGCGATGATGTGATGGTGTTCACCCCCCTTTCGCGGCAGGAATTGCGCAACCCGCGCGAGGAAGACAAAGAATTGGCGCGCCATCTGATGGACCATCTGAACGAAAATATCGAGCGGTATCATCACGCCATCTGGTGGCGTATGAGTCCCGACCGGCGTTATATGCTGCTGGATGGGTTCACCGCGCCAAACAGCAACGGGCGTTCGGTAGCGTCGGTGGTGGAGAACGAACTCATCGGCATTGTGGGCAATAGTCTGATTATGCCGGTGGCGCGCGGCTTCCATCTCGACCCGACCTACCGGCAGGACGCGGAAAATCCGGTGGATTTGCTGGAACATTACGAGCCGAATACCCCCATCGACCCGACCCGCATTGCCCTGCCCACGCGCGGGGTTTATGCCGAAGCGGTCATGGGCGCGTGCAATTCGTGCGAATTTAAAGAGGAAGAGCGTTTCTGGCGCTGGGAGGAATCCCCCATCCCCGACTCGCCGCCCGCGATTCTGCCGGTCAGTACCGACAGCCGCCGCGCCGACACGCCCGACCTCACGGCGAAAGATTTCCCATCGCCGATTATCAATTTGCAAAATGCCCCCGCCGCCCCCGACCCCACCGGGCTTTCGGGCGCGCTGCAACTGCTCGGCACATCGAATCTGTTTAAAGACATCACCGGGCTGGAAGGCACGCAGAAAAACGCCGCCGCCGCGCTGGAAGGGGCGCTCAACACCGCGCAATTCTTCGGTGGAAAGGCCGCCGATTTGGCGCTGCAAGCGCGGATGGGCAAAGATATCGACAAGGCGATGCGCACCATTCAAAAAGCGAAAGAAAGCGGGATGATTTCCGACGC
>JANTHQ010000432.1 GCA_024762375.1 Anaerolineaceae bacterium | reverse complement strand
CTCGGTTTCGGCATCGAGCGTTTCAAAAAACTCCGGCGACACGTGTCCGCCACTGATGGTCGCTTCGATAATCTCGATGACTTCTGACTGGTCGAGCGCATCAAGCACATCTTCAATCCAAACCAGTGTTTCTTCTCGGTTCATACCTACTCCTACTCTTTAAATGGAACCTCGACCACCGTTGCCATAATCTCGGCGGTCATTTCGGCGATTTTTGCCTGCACCGCGCTGACAATTTCTGCCAGCGGGATGAGTTCACTGTCGCCGGTGTCGCGGCGTTTCAACTCCACACCGCCTTTTTTCAATCCCCGGTCACCCACGGTGATACGCAGTGGCAGCCCAATTAAATCGGCATCATTGAATTTCACGCCGGGACTGTCGTCGCGGTCATCGAACAGCACTTCCACCCCCGCAGCTTGCAGGTCGGCATAAATTTCTTCCGCCGCATTCGATTTTTTGCTCAAATTGACCAAATGTACCTGATACGGCGCGATGGTGATGGGCAAAATCAAACCGTGCTCGTCGTTGTGCTCTTCTGCCACACATGCCAGCAATCGCCCCACACCGATGCCATACGACCCCATGATGACCGGTTTTTCTTTGCCGTCTTTGTCCAAAAATGTCGCGCCGAGCGCTTCGGTATAGCGTGTGCCCAGTTTGAAAATGTTGCCGATTTCCACCCCGCGGCTGGTGTACATCGGTTTGCCGCAACGGGGGCAGGCATCACCATCACCGGCAACAGCGATATCCGCCACCACATCCGCCCGATAATCGCGCCCGTAATTGACATTCAGGTAATGGAAGCCGGTTTCGTTCGCGCCCGCCACCAAATTGGGCGATTCGGGAATGGCATCATCCACCACAATCAGTGCATTTTTCACACCGATGGGCGAGCCGTATCCCGGTTCTGCGCCGATGGCGACAATTTCTTCATCGTGTGCCGGGCGCAGCGCCTTCGCTTTGACGGCGTTGGCAAGTTTTGTTTCATTCACATCCATATCGCCGCGCACCACCGCGAAAACAAATTTTTCCACATCTTCCGTGCCTTCGGTGATGGTTGCCACCATAAACACAGCTTTCGCGGTTTTGGCGGTGGGGATATTCAGGAAATTCGCCAAATCTTCGATGGTTTTGGTATCGGGGGTGGCGACTTTTTCCAGCGGCAGGGCATCTTCTGCCGCCGCCGACGGTTTTTTAAATTCCGCAATTTGACGGTTGGCGGTATAGCCGCAGTGGTCGCACAGCAGCAGTGTATCTTCGCCGATGGGGGTGAGGTACATATATTCGTGCGCCATACTGCCGCCCATCATCCCCACATCCGAGCCGACTGCCACCGCCGGCACCCCGCAGCGATTGAAAATATTGAAATATGCCTGATAATGGGCGCGATACTGTTTGTCCAGCCCTTCCCAGTCCGCATCAAGCGAGTAACTGTCTTTCATGGTAAATTCGCGCACGCGGATGAGCCCGGCACGGGGGCGGGGATCATCGCGCCATTTGGTTTGAATGTGATATATCATCGCCGGGAGTTGGCGGTAACTTTGAATTTCTTTCCGCACCAAATCCGCCACCACTTCTTCATGGGTCATCGCCAGCACCATATCACGCCCGTTTTTGTCGAGAAAACGCCCCATTTCCGAGCCGATTTGATACCAGCGGCCGGTTTCTTTCCAAATATCGGCGGAATGGATGACCGGCATGGTCACTTCTTGCCCGCCGATAGCATCCATTTCTTCACGCATGATGTTTTCAATTTTGGTCATAGTTCGGCGCGCCAGCGGCAAATAGCTGAAAATACCGGCGGCAAGTTGGCGGATGAATCCGGCACGCACCAGCAATTTGTGGCTGACCACTTCGGCATCGCCGGGCGCGTCGCGCAGTGTTTGGCTGAAAAGTTTGCTCATTCGCATGGTGAAAATCTCCTCCAAAAAGAAACACGCCCCGTTTTTTACGGGGCGCGGATGTGCCTTAAACGGGTTTCAAGCGGCGATAACTATACCATAGCACCCGCAGATTGTCCAATGCCGGATGGGGGTTACGTGCGCTTTCTCTGCCGAATATGTGCCGCCAGCCATACTTCGAATGTTTCCCGCGCAATATCACCCGCCGCGAGACCAAGTATCAATTGCTCTTGCTCATCCACAGTCGCTTGCAATTCATAACCATTCAAAATTAAAAAAATCTCCATCGCCGCGTGTCCTGCTCGTTTGTTTCCATCCATAAACGGGTGGTTGTTTATAATGGAAAATGCCAATGCCGCAGCCTTTTCAACCGGTGTGGGGTATAGTTCTGCCCCCTCAAATGTCATTCGCGGTTGAGCCAACGCAGACTCCAACGCGCCCAAATCTCGTATGCCCGTCATGCCACCGGATTTCTCCAAAATATACCGATGGATATTCACCACTTCATTCAGGGTCAAATATCGCATTATGAGAGACGCCGGTAAAGTTCAGCGTTCTTTTGCGCCACATATTCCAGTATTTGCTGAAATTCGGCATCCGGACGAGACAGAATTTCATCAATACTGAACAGTATCAAATCATCCACAGAAACGCCCAAACGCGATGATTCTTCCTGCAATTTCTTTAAACGGTTTTCCGAAACGGTGATGGTTAATTCGCTCATATCTCATTTTCCTCTGAATAAAATTATAAATTGCCCCACCTGATTTTTCAAATTACCCGCCCAACGCCGCGTGCCGAAAACAACTGACGATATGGTCATTCACCATCCCTGCCGATTGCATGTACGCATAACAGATGGTCGGCC
>JANTHQ010000431.1 GCA_024762375.1 Anaerolineaceae bacterium | reverse complement strand
CGGTGGTCGGGTGTGCCACCGTGACGCCATCCAGCAGCGCGGCGGCATCTTCCGGCGAGGGAATGCACAGTTTCCAGCCCGGTTCGATGAGGTTCGGATCGTCAATCGCGGCGAAGGTGTCATCGGTGGCATGCCGGGCGTTGGTGGCAGTGACAATTGCCGGGTACGCCAGCGGGTTTCCGTAAAATTTCTCGGCGATTTTTGAGAGCCAGTCGTTCAGTTGCACGGTTTCGGTAGATTGGCAGGCAGGCGATTGTGCCTGCACCGAAAGTGAAACCAGTAGCGTCAGCAGCAGGGTTAAAATTGGCAGATAGAAACGTTTTTTCATAAATGTTCCTCTTGATTTCAGGTGGATTTTGACCGAGCGTTATGCAACACAAACATAACGCCATTCAAAAAATTAGTCAAAAATTTCCTGAAAGCGTTGCCGCAACAACCCGTCCACGCCGGTGATGAGCGCGGTATATTTTTCGATGATCGTTTTCCCCTCGGCGGTGATTTGCGCACCGCCACCGCCGGAGCCGCCCACCTGCGTGTCAATCAGTTTGATGCCCAGCCGTTCTTCCGATTGGTGGATTTTTTCCCACGCCCGCCGGTATGGAATCCCCATCAGTTCAGCGGCTTTAGAAATTGAGCCGGTTTCTTCCACCGCCTTTAAAAGCCGTACCCGCCACAGGCTCATCACCACTTTTCCATCCACTTCCAACCAAATATTTGATTTTACATCCATAATCCAGCCACCGTTAGAAAAAAACGCCCTGCTGCAACCAATCAGGGCGTGTGCCAATAACATCTGCGGGTCATTCGCGGTTGACCATATCTCGAATTTGGTTATACAGTTCGGGGTCGAGTAAAACTTCGTACCCCCGGCCGGATACGTAAATGGCGTGCTCGCACTGTTCCCAAATTGCGCCCAACAGTGCTCGCATCCGATTCCGCTCGGAACGAAGTGCCGCCACGTCATCGGTGGGGATTTCGCCGAGCAGCCGTTGCAATTCACTCACGGCTACCCGAAATTCCCCGCCGGCACGCCCCGGTAGTTTTACAGCATCCAATTCGCCTTTATGTATCCAGCGGTTGATGGTTCGCGGGTTGACATTCAACCGCTCCGCCGCCTCACGAATGGTCAAATATTGTTCGCTCGATGCAGCCATTTGATGACCTCCTTTATCATCAACTTTTTTCAAAAATATTGTCATGTTGAATATTTGTATTGTACACAATAATGCGCCAAAACACAAAAAGCGGCGATATCTTCCGATTTCAATAGTTCTTTGGTGTGGTTGCCACACTGCGGGAAATAATGTAAGATTGTTATAGAATGAAATTGCGAACAAATTTCGGGAGTTCACCGTGGCAACAAATGGTATCGCAGAGATTTTAGCGCCGCCCCCCAGCTTCGAACAACTCGATATTCCATCATCACTCGTCTCGGACATTATCCTGCGCTATTTTTTCAATTACGGCAAAGCATCGGGAAATGACGTGAAACGGCTGATACGATTACCCTTCCGGGTGACGGATGAAGCGTTAGAGCGTCTCCAACGCGAGCATCTGGTCGAGGTTCGGCGCGGAACCAGCGGGTTGGGTGGCTTGGGACGGCAAGGGTACACCTATGCCATCACCGATGAAGGTAAAAACCGCGCCCGCGACGCGATGGAACGGTCGCAGTATATCGGACCGGCTCCGGTTCCAATTGAAAAATACAACAAAGCAGTGGTACTCCAAACTCGAAAAGATGCCATCAGCCCGGAACGCGTGCAACAGGCATTGAGCCATCTGGTTCTGCCGCAGAATTTTCACCGCCGCATTGGACCGGCTGTGAACGCCGGAACATCCATTTTTCTGTATGGCCCGCCCGGCAACGGCAAAACAACCATCGCGCAGGCAGTGGGCATGCTGGTCGCCGGCAGCGATCCGGTTTGGCTACCCCACGCCGTCGAAGTTGGCGGGCAGATTATCCAGCTATTTGACAAACTGGTTCATCGTGAAGTGCCGGTTGACCCCAACCCCGCAATCGACCCCCGCTGGCGGATGTATCGCCGCCCATTTGTAATTGTCGGTGGGGAGCTGAAGCTCGATAGTCTCGATTTGCGGTTCGACCCGGTGGCTAAATTTTATGAAGCCCCGCTACAAATGAAAGCCAACTGTGGCATGTTCCTGATTGACGACTTCGGCCGGCAACAGGTCAGCCCGGCACAGCTTTTAAACCGGTGGATTGTGCCTCTCGAAACGGAAATTGACCTTTTTCGGCTGCAAACCGGGCAGACATTTGAAGTTCCGTTCAAACAGTTAATTGTTTTCAGCACCAATCTTGACCCGGAACAGCTGGTGGACGATGCATTTTTGCGCCGCATCCAAATGAAAGTCGGTGTTTTCAGCCCGGATGAAAAAATGTTTTATCGCATTTTTGTGGAAATGTGCAATGCGCTGGAAGTTCCGTTTGATAAAGCATCATTCATCCATTTTTTGCAAGAATGGTATCACAAACCGGGACGCCCATTGCAGGCGGTGCATCCGCGCGATATTCTGAAGATTGTGGTTTCACTGTGTGAATATTCCGGCGAACCGCCCCATTTGACGCCGGAATTAATTGATGAAGCGTGTGAATCCTATTTTGTAGACTCATCACGGGCAACCATACCGGGGCGAACGCTCGCCCGCGTGCAATAAAATCAGACACGAAAAACGCCGGCGATTGGCCGGCGTTTTTTTATACCCAAAACTACCATTTTCAATCCGGCTGTGGATGCGGCAAATTGTTCGCAATTTT
>JANTHQ010000430.1 GCA_024762375.1 Anaerolineaceae bacterium | reverse complement strand
TGCTCGGCGGCGGCAGACACGCCCCCCGTACCGCCGACGATGGTCACATATTCCGCCAGTTTCGCCTCTGCCACCGAAAAGCCGACGGTGGGCTTGAATTTGCCGATATAATCCACCGCGCTGAGCAAATCCCACTCCGCCCAGTTGTCGCCGCCGTGATGCCAGAATAGCATGTAATGGCGAATGACCTTCCCGGCGGGAATCGGGTGCGGTTGTGTGTCACCGCCGGGTGTGGTGACGGGCGGCTGCACCACATTTCCGCCACGCAGTGCCGCCGCCTGCGAAATGAGCGCATCGCGCCACTGCGGCCACGTTTTACCCGGACTTTCGGTGACAGCCAAATCGCTGTATCCCAAAATATCGCTGGCATCGGCGGGCAAGTTCAATTGGGTTGCCACCTGCGCGATGAGCGCCGCCGTGGCGGAAATCTGCGCGGCGGGGGGCGGTGTATCGGTAAAATTGCCGATGAGACAGATACCGACGCTGTCTGTACTGAATTGCCCGGCATGGTCAGAAACTACCGTCAGCGGCTGAGTCTGGAAAATTTCACCTGCATCGGTGACACAATAATGGTAGGCGATGCCGGGGCGTGGGTGTTTCGGATTGTTGGCTTGAAATTCCGCAATTCGCTGCGGGGTGACGGTCGGCGGGGTGGCGGTATGGTTCAGCACAAATTGCCGAATCTGGCTGAGTGAGCGGGTGGGGTACGGCGACAAATTCGGATTGGTCGGCAGGGTGGCGCTGATGTCCTGGATATTCAACTGCCCCGGCGATACCACCGGTTCAGACACGCCCCCGCCGGTGATGACGATATTCGGCAAATCGAGCGCGGGTTGGTTTTGGTCAGCAAACCATGTGACCATTTCCTGCACCATATCCCACCGCAGATGGTATGTGCCGGGTGTGGCGGGCGTGCGCAATTGCGCCTGCAAACTGACCACCTGCCCCGGCGGCACATCAAACGGCAGTACCGTGCGAAAATCGAGATGGCTGGGGAATTGCACCAGTTGCCCCTGCGGGGTGTACCAGCGAAACCCAAGATGGAACGTATTCGTGCCGCTCGCTGCCCATGTGAATTTTCCGGTATTTTTGACGGTGATGGGTACGGTGAGCGTTTGGTTGGCGAGCATCTGTGTCGGTGTGCCGTGACTCAAATATTCGGCACGATAGCCGGGCACTGCCGAAACGCCTTCCGCCAGCATTTGCTGCGCTTGCGCCACCAAACCCGGCTTCCACTGGTCGAATGTGTCGCCGGGACTGGCGGTGATTGCCAGTTCCCGATACCCCAAAATGGTGCTGCCGTCCAGCGGTACATCCAATTCCACCGACAGATTCGCCAGCAGTGCGGCGGTGACTTCCAGTTGTGCGGCGGGGGGCGGCGTATCGGTAAAATTGCCGATGAGACAGATACCGACACTGTCGCTGCTGAATTGCCCGGCGTGGTCGGAAATAATTTCCAGCGGTTGAGTCTGGTAAATTTCGCCCGCATCGGTGACGCAGAAATGGTATGCGATACCGGGACGCGGGCGTTTCGGATTGTTGGTTTGAAATTCCGCAATTCGCTGCGGGGTGACAGTCGGCGGGGTGGCAGTATGGTTCAGCACAAACCGCCGAATTTGGCTGCGCGGACGGCTGGGGTATGGCGGCAAATCGGGATTGGTGGGCAGGGTGGCGCTGATGTCCTGCACATCAATTTCGGGCGCGGGCGGTTTTTGCGGCACAAAATCGGGGTCGTATTTAAAATTGAATTTTACCGCATCCTTTAAATCCTGCTGAACCTTCTTTTTCGGTTTTATCGTCCATTCATCATCGGTAAACCAGCGGTAGAGTGCCACACATCGAATTTGCTGATGCCCTTCTTTGTTCCAATTGTTGATTTCCCGATACATGTTTTTTACCCAGCCGCTGTTCACATCGGGCCAGCGTGAACCATCGGGGTTTTTGTCGCCATTCGCTTCGGTGATATACACCGGCAAATGTCGAAATGCCCACGGGATGGCGTTCATCTGGTCGCGGTAGGTGCGAAATTGATAGTGATAGCGCCGAAACTGCGGTGGATTCTGCATCATTTCATCACTGAAAACCAGTTCGGGGTCGTAGCCGTGCGAGTAGGCGTGCAGCGCGATGCCGTCGCAGTTTTCCGGCCCGATGGCAACGAGCATGTCGCGAAAATAACGGATGAAATCGCCGAAAAAGCCGTTGTACGGCGGCGACTGCGGTGCACCGGGAATTTTATTGGCAGGATATGCGCCCTGCGGGTCGGCTTCGTACCACGTTTCGGCGTTCCACGGGCCAATCGGGCTGACGAGCACTTGGTCGTTTTTGTGGCCGGGCAGGTTTTTGATGGCTTCTCGCACCTGACGGTAGCAATCGGCGTATTTGCGTGGAGTGATGATTTCGCCGGGCGGCTGTTCGCGGCGCATGTTCACTTCGTTGCCGATAATCCAGATGTGCGCCCCCTGCGATGCGTTTACAAAATTGGCGGCACGTTGAGAAAAATCCAAACATTTCGATGAATGTGGAATGCTCCCGCTTTCATCGGCGTATGCGTTATTGAGCCGCACAATCACCCCAAAACCTTTGTCGGCGATTTTTGTGTAGTTTCGCCCGCCGTGGTCATGGGGGTTGCTACCGATTTTTTCGGTGATGACATACCAACCTTTGGCTTTGGTGCCGGTGCGCATCAATTTCTCGCTGGCGGTATCGTGGTCGTGCAATGCGTAAATATATTCGTTTTCGCCATAGGGAACTGCCATAGGTCGCTCCTGAGTTTG
>JANTHQ010000429.1 GCA_024762375.1 Anaerolineaceae bacterium | reverse complement strand
CCCACGATTATCAGGTGGCGGTGTATGATTGGCCGGTGGATGAATCGGCGGTGCGGGCGCGCTGGCACAGTTCGCAAATTGATGCGGAGTTTGGCGAAAATATCACCGGCTACCGCAACCCGCAGGTGGACGCGCTGATTGATTCGCTGGATGCCGTGCCGCACTGCGACGGGTCGGCGCGGGCAGAAATTCTGCGGCAAATCAATCAACTGCTGGCGGACGACCGCGCGGCAGATTTTTTGGCGTTCCAGCGGTAAATTTTTCGGTATGCCTCATCTGAAAAAAGGTTGAATTTTCACCACAGAGGCGCAGAGAACCGGAGCATTTAAAGTTTTTTTGACCCAAGTTTACGCCGAAAATTGCAGATACCGCCGTATATCCGGCTCTCAAACCTTATTTTTCTCTGTGACTCTGTGTCTCTGTGGTTCATTTTCTACCCCTTTTTACTGGGGAGTCTCGGTATAAAATCGCAACGTCACCCGGTTGCTACCGGCTGATGGCTTCTTGCGGTGAGCGAATCTGGTACAGCGTGTTTCGCTCGGCGGGGATGCGCCCCATATCCAAAATGAGCCGCTGAAATTCTTCCGGCGAAACATATTGCCCGTTGGTCGCGCCCGCCATACGGCTGATGCGCTCTTCGATGAGCGTGCCGCCGAAATCGTTCGCGCCCGCATTGAGACACATTTGCGCCAGCCCCGTCCCCATTTTCACCCAACTGACCTGCACATTCCGAATATCGCGCCCCAGCATGATGCGCGCCACAGCGTGCATTTTGATGCTCTCCATACCGGTGGGGCCCGTGCGCGCCAGCCCTTCGGCATAAATTTGGGTGTTGTGATGAATGAATCCCAGCGGCACAAACTCGGTAAACCCGCCCGTTTCGCGCTGGATGCGGCGGATGGTGTCCAAATGGTGCGCCCAGTGGCGCGGCGCATCCACATGCCCATACATGATGGTGGCGGTGGACGGGATGCCCAACCGGTGCGCGGTTTTGATGATATCTTCCCACGCTTCGGCGCTGAGTTTGTTTTTGGTGAGAATCCGGCGCACTTCCGTATCGAGAATTTCCGCCGCTGTGCCGGGCATACTCCCCAATCCGGCATCTTTCAATTCACGCAGAATATCTTCCGTCGGGCGGCGCAAAATTTTGCTGGCATATTGAATCTCAAATGGCGAAAAAGCATGAATGTGCACATCGGGCACGGCGGCATGGATGGCTTGCACGATTTTCAGATAGATGTCCCCGCCGAGTTTCGGGTTCAGCCCACCCTGAATGCAAACTTCGGTGCAGCCGAGTTCCCGTGCTTCCACCGCCTGCTGCACCACTTCCTCCACCGTGAACGTGTATGCTTCGGGGTCGCCGTCATACCGGGCGAACGCGCAAAATTTGCAACCGGTATAGCAAACGTTGGTGAAATTGATATTTCGCACCTGCACATAGGTTATCACATCACCGACCTGCTCCCGCCGCAGCCGGTCGGCAGTGGCGATGAGCGCCAGAAAATCCGTGCCCTGTGTTTCAAACAGCGTCACCGCTTCTGCGGTCGAAATGTCCTGCCCGCCGAGTGCTTTTTCCAAAATGCGCCCCACCGGCGCAGAGACGTTTTGCAATAGATTCATCGTTTCACTTCCGTGTTTTGGGTTCAAAGTTCAAAGTTTCAGGTTTCAAGTTTCAAAGTTGCAGGGTTGCAGAGTTGCAAATCACCCTTTCACGCCTGCTCACCCACCAACTGCCGGGCGCGAGCCAAAATGCGCGGCGAGACAAATTCCGGGCGCAGGTATTGCGGGTAGATGGTCAACCGCTCGCGCAACTCGAACCCCGCATCGCGGCTGACCGCCGCCAGCGCATCAATTTGGGGCCAGGCGGCTTCGGGGTTGATATGGTCGGCGGTAACGGGCGACACACCGCCCCAATCGTTGATGCCCGCCAGCAGATACCAGCCATACGCGTCGGGGGTCAGGTTCGGCGGGGCTTGAATGCTCATTTCGCCGCCGAAAATGAGCCGCGCCACCGCAATGGTTCGCGCCATATCGAGCACGCTCGGTTCATCTTTTTCCCGAAAACGAATATCGGGTTTGCGCCGAAAATTCTGGATGATAACTTCCTGAATGTGCCCATACTGCGCCTGAATTTCGGCGATGGCAAACAAACTGTCCACCCGTTCCGCCACCGTTTCGCCGATGCCGATGAGAATGCCGGTGGTGAACGGCACGCGCAACTCGCCCGCCGCCGCCAGCGTTTCTACCCGCAGCGCGGGCGTTTTGCCCACACAACCGAAATGCGCCTCGCCCGGTTCCAGCAATCGCGGGCTGATATTTTCCAGCATCAGCCCCATACTGCCGCTCACCGGACGCAGGTCGGCAATTTCGGCGGCGGTCATCACCCCGCAATTGATATGCGGAATGAGCCCCGTTTCTTCAAAAACCAGTGCCGCCATCGCCCGCAGATAATCGTGAGTGGACGCATATCCCAGCGAGTGCAGATGTTCCCGCGCCAGCGGATGCACCTCTTCCGGTTTTTCGCCCAGCGAAAAAAGCGCCTCTTTACAGCCCGCCGCCGCGCCGCGCCGCGCAATATCGAGCACTTCATCCGGGGTGAGCGTTTTGGCGCGTGGACTGCTCGGCGGCACGGCAAACGTGCAATAGGCGCATTTATCGCGGCAAAGGTTGGTCAGCGGAATGAACACTTTGCGCGAATAGGTGACCGCATCGCCGAAATGCGCGTCTCGCAGGGCGGATGCGCGCTGCATCAGTTGCAGCAATTCGCCGCCGGTGGCTTG
>JANTHQ010000428.1 GCA_024762375.1 Anaerolineaceae bacterium | reverse complement strand
ACCCCGCACGCCATCCAAAAGGTGGGGCCGCAAGCCAAAACGTGCAACGATTGTCACGGCAACCCGGACGTCTTCCTGACACCCGATGACTTGCTGCCATACGAAGTGGGTGCGAACAAAAACGTGGTGGTTGACCCCAAAGATATTCCACAACCGGTGGAAGAACCGTAACAAACCCACAAATTTTCAAAAGACCGAGTCACGGCTCGGTCTTTTTTTTGTGAAAATTCTTTTGCTTTTTTGGCCGGCATGCCTATAATCAATACAAAGTCTCAATTTTGAGGTCACCATGAGCACGATTGAATTTGAACCCATTTTGAAAAAAGCAGGCTATAAATTGACCGCCCCCCGTCGGGCCGTCATTGAAGTTTTAAAATCCCACAACGAACATTTCAGCCACGACCAAATATTGGCAGAAGGGCGAAAAATCTGCCCCAAATTGGGGCGCGCGACCGTTTACCGCACCATGGAATTGCTGGTCGGGTTGCACCTGGTTCGCCCGCTTTATTTAAATGATGCCACCCAGCGGTTCATTGTTGCCACCGGTGGGCATCATCATTTTGTCTGCACCGAATGCGGCGCAGTCATTGAATTCGATGACTGCATCGCCGAACAAATGCAGCACGAGTTTTCCCAAAAATATCATTTTCAGATTCAAAGCCACCTGCTGGAATTTTGGGGCATCTGCGAAAATTGCCAGCAAAAAGAAAATCAACATTAACCGGCAAATATGACAAAAGTATTTTTGCACAATCTGAATAAACCCATACTGGCTGTGGAACACATCAGCGTGCGGTACAACAATCATTATGCGCTGGAAGATGTGTCATTCACCCTGAAAACCAGCGAACGGGTGGCGGTCGTTGGCCCTAACGGCGCCGGGAAAAGCACGCTGTTCAACGTGATTTCCGGCGTGCAGAAACCGCAAAAAGGCAGTATAAAAATTTACGGCAGCCAACCCGAAGGGCACATCTGCATCGCGTATGTGCCACAGCGCAACAAAGTTGACTGGACATTTCCCGTCACCGTTTCGGATGTGGTGATGATGGGGCGAGTGAGCAAAATGGGGCTCTTTCGCTATCCCAAACGCGCCGACTGGGATTTGGTGCATCAATCGCTGGAACTGGTTGAAATGGCCCCGCTGGCGAATCGTCAAATCGGCGAACTATCCGGCGGGCAGCAGCAACGGGTTTTCATCGCCCGCGCACTGGCACAAGAAGCCGAACTGATGCTGATGGATGAACCATTCACCGGACTGGATATGCAATCGCAGCATTCCATTTTGAATATTTTGGACACACTGCGCGCCCGAAACGTCACCGTGCTGGTCTCTCTGCACGACTTGAATCTGGCCGCCGAACATTTCGACCGCATTTTGCTGCTCAATCAGCGGGTAATCAGTTTCGGCACAGCGGAAGAAGCACTGGCTCCTGCCCGGTTGAACGAAGCATACAAAGGGCATCTGCGGCTCATTGACACACCGGATGGCACGATTGCACTGCAAGATACGTGTTGCAGCCACGGCGAAGAGCTGCACCGGCATTAAATTGACAATCGTTTCTTGCGGCATATAATGTAAAAAACAACATACAGTCACCGCGGGAGCTTGGGCAACCAAGCTGAGATTGCGTCATATCGCGGCGCAGACCGTTGAACCTGACCCGGGTAATGCCGGCGGAGGAATGGAACACTCACTATTGCACCCTCTGATGGTCAGGGGTGCAATTTTTGTTATTGGAGATTGGTCATTTGTCCTTGGTCAGTGGTCATTTGAAGGAAATGCGTAATGGCAAAAACGACTGGTTTTGAAAATTTGCAGGTATATCAATTGTCAGAAAAACTTTGCGACCGCGTTTGGGATATCGTGCAATCGTGGGGCGATTTGGCGCAAAAAACAGTGGGACGTCAACTCATCCGAGCCGCCGACAGCATCGGTGCGAACATTGCCGAGGGCGCGGGACGCGGCAGTTTTCAGGATAACCGTCGCTTCATTCGCATTGGCAGAGGCTCGCTGAACGAGACACGACACTGGCTGAGACGGGCACATCGGCGTAATTTATTGACGGCAGATGACACAGCCGCACTCAAAACCATCCTGGATGAACTTGCCCCACGTCTGAATGCCTATCTCAATTCTATCGGCCAGACAAATGACAAATGACGATGGACGAATGACGAATTTCATCATCTTCGCCAATGGCGACTTGACCCCGCCAACCGAATATCAATTTCCCCCCGATGCCATCATCATTTGCGCGGATGGCGGCACGCGGCACGCGCTGGCTATGGGCATTCGCCCGCACACCATCATCGGCGATTTGGATTCGCTGCCTGCCGAAACGGTGGCAAAAATGCGCGCCGTCGGGGTAGAAATCATCGAACATCCGGCGAAGAAGGATGAAACCGATTTGGAACTCGCGCTTTCGCTGGCGATGGCACGCGGCGCAACCGACATTCTGCTGTTGGGCATGCTCGGCGGGCGGCTCGACCAGCATTTGGCGAACCTGCTTTTGCTCACCCGTGCGGAATGGGCAGCGGCGCGCCTCCAGCTGGCGGACGGCCATCAGCGAGCATGGCTTCTACGCGGTGGCGAGCGGGTAACGCTGAACGGCGCGCCCGGCGATACACTGTCCGTCGTCCCGCTGGAGAATCTCGGCGGGCTGACCATCGCCGGCGCGGAGTGGCCCCTTTCCGGCGCAGAAATTTCGCGCGGCAGCACCCGCACCGTCAGCAATGCGTTTGTGGGCACGCAAGCGACCGTCAGTCTCGAAGGCGGTATTGCAT
>JANTHQ010000427.1 GCA_024762375.1 Anaerolineaceae bacterium | reverse complement strand
TGAAAATGCAGCGGTTTTAGTTCGATGACACCGGCTCAAAGCGAAGGAATGGTGCAGGAACCCAACCTTGCTGGACATTTTCCCCGGTCGTTTTTACGAGGTAGAAGTCCAATACCGGATTCTGCTGGTAGAGCAAAATTTCCACTTTCGTGCCACTGGGCACTGCGCCGGTCACTTCCTTCCGCAAATGGCTGTCGTACAGAAAGACGGTTGGTTGCACCAATTCGCCTTCATAAACGCCGTTGAGCCACGCTTGGTTATTCTTTCCCCATTGAATGGGTATCCCACACTGGGCCGGGTCGGGATTGTCGTCAAAAGGCAATGCTGGCACTGCGACCGCTGTGGGGGCAGCACTCGGTGCGCACGCCGATGCCACACCCAAAAGAAGTGCAATCATACCAACCCGAAGAATTAATTTTCCAATCATCAGATTACCCTTTCGGCAGATAAAACTGCCCGGTCTTTTTCTTTTGAGGGGGCGGGTAATCCACTTCTTACGTTTTTAGCCTTTTACTGCCCCGGCGGTAAGGCCTGCGACAATTTTTTGCTGGAATATCAAAACCAAGGCAATCAGCGGGATGGTGACCACCACCGCCGCCGCCATAATTTCGCCAAACGGCTCTTGCCGGGCGATTTCGCCGGTGAACAGTGCAATAGCCACCGGGACGGTGCGTGCGGTCGGTTCGATGGAGGTGAAGGTCAGCGCAAATAGGTATTCATTCCAAGCATTGATAAACGCCAGCAGTCCGGTCGTAACCAGTGCCGGAGCGGTGAGCGGCAACAAAATCAGATAAAAGGTCTGGAATGGTGTTGCGCCGTCAACCTGTGCCGATTGCATAATTTCCATTGGCAACCCGCGGAAGAATGATGTCAGTACCCAGACGGTAAATGGCAGCGTAAAAATCATATACGATAGAATCATACTGGGAATAGCGGGGATGTGCAGGGCGTTGATAACGGCGTACAACCCCGTCAATACTGAAACTTGCGGGAACATCGTCATAGCCAAAATAAGGTATAGCGATGGCGTTTTACCTTTGAAGCGAAGTTTTCCGAGCGCGAATGCAGCAAATGCCCCAACAACCAGCGAGAGGATCGTTGTGGATACGGCTACAATTAAACTGTTCCATAGCCCACGAATGAAACTTGCGTTGCGAAACACTGCGCCATAATTTCGCAAAGTCGGTGCAAGGTCAAGCGTATTGGGGTCTTTGGGGACAAATGTGGCCGGCGTCATTTGCAATTGCGCTTCTGTTTTTAGCGATGAGTTGACCATCCAATAAAACGGGAAAAGCATATAGAAGAAAATTAGCAACACGACGAACGCAAATAAAACTTGATTAAGCCGCTTTTTGGTTTGAATGCTCATTCTGATTCCACCCCCAATGCTTTAATGTACGTCACGGCAAAGACGAAAATCAACAAAAAGATGACAACGCCACTTGCCGAGGCATACCCCATCGCCCGGTTGTTGATAAGCTCGTAATATGTAAAACTTGCCATTGAAAAGCGGGATTGTGCCAGCACAATCTGAAAGAGGTCGAAAACGCGCAGCGCATCGAGCGTGCGGAAGATTAACGCCACTGCGAGCGTGGGACGCAGCAACGGGAGAGTAATGGCAAAGAATTGGCGCAATTTTCCCGCGCCATCGACATCTGCAGCTTCGTACAAATCTCCGGGGATGAGTTGCAGTCCCGCCAGCAAAAGCAATGCCATAAATGGTGTGGTTTTCCACACATCGATAATAATCATTGCAGGCAATTGCCACGCATCCGACTCGAGGAATGGAATTTGCCCGTTACCGAGCCCCAACGCTTGCAACACCACATTGAATAATCCCGTCCGTGTCGAGCCGAAAATCCATTCCCACATTCGAGATGAAACAGCCGTTGGTATCGCCCACGGAATGAGCATTACAGCGCGCATAGCTCCTCGTCCGGGGAATTTTGCATTAACCACCAGTGCGATTCCAAGCCCCAAAATGGTTTCCAGCAAAACGGTATAAATGGTAAATAAAACCGTGTCTTTAACGGCGAGAATGAAGTCTCGGTCGGTGGCACCCAATACATACCGATTGCCCAAAATACTAAATTGCTGTACTTCTCGATAGCGGATCGGTTTGCGCGGGAGTATTTTGATGGCTCGCTCGAATGCCGGCTCGCCGGTTTTGGGGTCGATTGCTTGCTTTCCGGTCGTTTCATCAATGACCGGCGGCAATTTTTTAATGGTGATGCCGAGCAAACTTTTGTAGTTATCAAAGCCCACAAACTCTGTGGGTTCGCTACTGGCGAATGTTCTGTTGGTCAAACTGGCGTAAAAAACCGATCCAAGCGGGTAAATGGCAATCACAATCAAAATTACAAATGTTGGAACGAGCAACCAGTAAGCCAGCCTTTGCTCGCGTTTTGCCAAATCACTGATGCCACCCATAGCAATTTCTCCTTTGAACTAAATTCCTGATACCTTTTGGCGGATGGGGGACAACCTAAATCCCCCATCCGCACAAGTTTAGGGTGGAAGCTTAACTATTGCGGTGTACCTGTTTCAAAACCGAGGAGGTCTTGGAGGTCAAGTTCCAATTCCTCAAAGGCAGATTGAGCGTCGTTGTCGCCGGTCAGCACCGAATGTACCGCGTTAAAGAAGAGGGTCGATGTTTCGTTGTATTTCGGGGCGGTAACAGTTGACGGGCGCGCCACGGTGTTGATGAACACGTCGTACAGGCTGCCAAAGAACGGCACGGCTGCCAGCACGTCCGGGTCTTGGTACAGACTCATGACGGTCGGGTTGT
>JANTHQ010000426.1 GCA_024762375.1 Anaerolineaceae bacterium | reverse complement strand
TAGCCGGATGGTTCATTGTTACAGCCTTGTGAACGAGTTCAATCTATCGCGCTCTCCGACGGCACGGGTATTTGCCTTTCAGCCGGCGGGCAAATTCTCTGCGGAGATGATTTACTACTTTCACGCTATGCCTGTTAATATGGTGGAGCTGAGGGGATTCGAACCCCTGACCTCGACAGTGCGATTGTCGCGCTCTCCCAGCTGAGCTACAGCCCCGTTTGGGCAAGCGTCCAATAGTATATTCAATTGCGTTCGTTTGTCAAATATCAATCAATTTTCAACAGAAGCGCTACGCCCAAGTGTAACTTTGCTCATCGTCTTCATATTCATCCTCTGTGGTAGTTTCGGCCACGGGGAAACGCAAGTAACCGATGGCGCGGTCGTTTTCACCATCCATCACCACATCGAGCACTTTGCCGCCGGTGGCTGCCGGTACATCAATCACTTTGATGTATTTTTCCAGCGCCATATCACGAGCCGAAAGCGAAGCGAGACTATTGGGGGCGTTGTCAAAAAATTGACGATTGAAAACAGCACCATCGCCATCGGGATAAATGGGCAACGGGTAAATGTGCGCTTCAACCAAATCTTGGAAAAAGTGCGTGCCATACGACACTTCCGGCGTTTCGTTGTTGCGCTGGATGGCAATTTCGCCCAAAATGGCGGTATTGTAAATATCGGCGTACGTCACTTTCACACCCAAATCGACATTGGAACTCCCCCAGCGGCCGGGCCCCAGCAAGATGAATGTCTTTCCTTCCAGTGCGGCGTTTAACCGGCTGACAGCGCGCCCGATTTCCAATTTGGTTGACAGGTCGGACAGGGCATTGTAATTGTCCGGATCGACATACACCACGTGCGTGATGTTTCCCACATGGCCGGATGGCGTCCATTTATGGGTGATAAAAACGATGTCCGGCTGCGGCACATCGGTGGGGAAGGAGACTTTTTCCATGAAAATATATTCGTTGAGCGGGCGACACTGCAAAATATAAACCTTAAAATCGGGATATGGATAGTCGGGAATAATTTCTACCGCAAATTCCACATCTACCGGCGATTTGTACGCCCGCCCCAGTTTTTTCAAGATGGTGCGCATAATTGCGACAAAACTGGTGTTTCGCAACAGATTATCGAACGTGAGCACCATTTTGTCCGGCTCCAACCCACTGCCGAGCGCAACCACCGGGTGCAGGTAATCACCTTTGTCAATCGATACCAGATACTGAATGCCGGGATAATCATCCCCAATGACATCTGCTACACGCAATGTTTTGAATGCGTTGTCCTGCAAGTCGAGCACATCAACAAAATGCTGCGAGTACCGAATGACTTCGGCGCGGTTTGTTTCCGGACGAAGAGTCGGATGGCTGAGCGCCACCATACGCGGGTAATCATCAACCACGCGGTCAACGGCGCGGGTTCCCAGCCCCCATACCAGCCGCAGAAAACCGGTTTTGCGTTTGATTTTCTGATTCCAGCGGAACGGATTGTGACTGAAGCCAACCCCGGCCAACGTGGGAAAATAGTATTGTTTGTATCGGGTTCCCACCACCGTTTGAATGAGAACGGCCATCCGCTCATCATAATCGAGCAAGCCCTGATTTTTGCGGTATTGCAGCGCATCGGGATTCAATGTGCTGACATAAACTTTTTTGATGGCGTGCAACAGATCGCGCAGGTTTTGGGCATCTGTGCCCTGATTTGGGCAGAAGAAACTATCATACTTTCCAGCGAAAGCGGTTTCGAAACGGTCTTCCAGCAAACTGGACGAACGCACAATGAGTGGTTGCCCGCGCAATGGTTTAACAATTGCGCTCAGTTCTTCTTCCACCTTTGGCGAAAATTGCCCGGCCATATATGCCGTTTTGACACTTTCAAATTCCTCTTCAATTTGAGAAATCGGTTTGTATTTATGGTTCATGTAACCGGTCAACCCGTTGGTTGAAAGAAAATCGTAAAAAACATCGGCGCCGATATAATATGAATCGGGCATAGTAACATGGCGGCTGACATCAATTTTATCGTCGGGGTGCGGGGTAGCGAGAATTTTGTATGCCAGATGCATCCCGGCTGCTTTCCCGCCGATTTTTCCGCGCCCGACACGGTGGTTGATGATGTGGCGCAGGTCGTCCATGGTAAAATATTCGCGAGAGATGCCGACAAACCGCAGTTGGTCGCTGATGAGCCCTTTGGTTATGACCACTTGAATTTCGCGCAGGTGATGCTCGAATTTTTTCCGTTCTTCCGGCGGCATAGCCTCATAATCTGCGGCTTTAGCCAGCAAAATCGCCCACGGCGCAAGTTCCGGGTTGAACGTGAGCACAGCATCGGGGTGAACGGAATGTTGGCGCAGTGTGCTGCGCACCAATTCCATAAACAAATCGTGCGGCAGGTTATATGCAAAATAGAAATCGGTTAAATGGTCACGAATTTTCTGCACCCGCCGTTCCCACGTTTCATTGGTTTCTTGGCTGTACGGGTCTGTCAATCCTTCTCGAAACTGCGATTGGATGGCTTTGTCTTCCACTTCCTGCTCAAATTCTACAGGGCTGATGATACGGCGGCGGTAAAGTTCTTCGCGCATTCGTTCCCGAATCTGGTCTGCCAGAATGGGAAATTGCGAGAGTTCCAGATAGATTTTCAAGATTTTCGAACTGCGCATTGAAATTTCAGCCATAGTGCCTCGCTCGGTTAATTGAGATGTTTGTATAACTCACGTTACGCAGTTTAAAATTTGACACGGATTAACATTCCGGTACACGGGATTTTGCCCCCTCCCCCTACGGGGAAGGGGGGATACAGG
>JANTHQ010000425.1 GCA_024762375.1 Anaerolineaceae bacterium | reverse complement strand
CATCAAATCTTTTTGCGCCTGAATTTCATCAATCAACCGCATCGACAAATCCGCAACCATTTCATGCAATTCTTCCATCTCGTCCACCGTCGCCCCTTCCAGCAATTCCGACACCCCGCGCAACACGCCGGCCGTGTTCAAAATATCGTGAAAAAAGATGCGTTCCAACACCCGTCGCCGTTTTTCGCTGGCAATATCTTGCACCGAAAAAATCGTAAATCGCGTGCCATCAACATCGGCGGGCGTGGTCCACACTCGCAAATCGAGCGCGTTCCCACTCTCTTGGATGATGCGGCATTCTTTTACCGCCGCTTTTCCGTTTAAACTGGAAAGAATCGCCTGCGCCGCGCCGCACGTCCGGCAAAATTCAGTTGTACCGCAACCACCTTCATTCTCATTGGCGTGCAGGCAATTCAGAGCTTCGCCGGGACGCAATCCCCGTACTTTTTCCCAGTCTTCCGCAGAAATCAGTTCCAGCATCCGCTCGTTGGCAAACACAATTTGGCGTTCTTCATTCAAAACCAAATACACATCCGGCACAGCATCCAAAAATAGCTCTAAATTGGCCCGCTTCCCAAAAAACAAAACCTGCGCCGCCAATTTTTCTTCCGATGCGCGTTCGGCAGGCAAAAATGCGGTGGGGAGCGGCATGGGTTCAACAACGGTGGATTGTGGTAAACTGCTCATCGCGACTCCTTTTCGATCAATACGAAACCGTACAATCATACCTATTATCGTATCGGCATATGCAGAAGTCATCTTTAGCAACCTTTACCCAAACTTTACGCCGGATTGGCTTTGATTTTTTGAGCGACTGCTGGTAGAATCGTTGAGATTGGTTATTGGCGATTGCTCGTGCTGCGTGAAAACGTGAAACGTGCGATGACTGACTACTGACAACCTTAAAACTCGGAACTTGAAACCTTGAACCAAAAACCCGCCACCCCAAACCTACCCTATACCCTGCCCGCCGAAAATGCCGACGCATGGCGCGCACTGAATACCGAAATTACCGCCTGCCGCGCCTGCCCGCGGCTGGTCGAATGGCGCGAAAAAGTGGCACGCGAAAAACGGCGGGCGTATCGCGACTGGGAGTATTGGGGCAAGCCCGTACCCGGTTTCGGCGACCCAAAGGCACGGTTATTCATCGTCGGGCTGGCGCCGGGCGCGCACGGCTCGAACCGCACCGGGCAGATGTTCACCGGCGACAGTTCCGGCGACACGCTGTTCGGGGCGATGTTTCGGGCGGGGTTTGCCAGCCAACCGAACGCTCGCAGCCGCGACGATGGGCTGGCACTGCGCGATGCGTTCATCACCGCCATTGGACGCTGCGCCCCGCCGCAAAACAAACCCACCCGCGCCGAACTGAACGCCTGCCAGCCCTTTTTGCGCCGCGAATGGGAATTGATGCCGCAGGTGAAAGTGGTGCTGGCACTGGGAAAGATGGCTTTCGATGATATGCTCCGTCTGTGGCGCGCGGATGGATTCGATGTGCCGCGGTTGAAATTCGGGCATGGGGCAGAAGCGGTCATCAATTTGGATGGTCGTTCGGTGCATCTGCTGGCATCGTATCACCCCAGCCGCCAAAACACACAAACGGGACGGCTCACCCTGCAAATGCTGGATGACGTTTTCGCCCGCGCGCGGGAATTGGTGGGGGATTACGGATTGTAAACCTGAATGCGTTTTGACGGCACACGCTGTGCCAGCCGCGCCATATTCCCCTTCACCCGGCGAATGATTTCCGCTTTATCCAGCGTCAGCAATTGACGGTCGCGCATCACCACTTGCCCATCCACAATCACCGTTTGTACATCGCTGGCACGGGTGTTGTACACCAAACTGGCGGTGATGCTGTGCAACGGCTGATGATGCACACCGCTCATATCCACCAGAATCACATCCGCCAAAAAACCGGGAGCAATCTGCCCCAATTGATTTTCCATACCCAGCACGGCGGCACTGCCGCGCGTGGCGATATTTATCGCCTGCGGGATGGTCATCACTTCGGGGTTGCGGGCTTCGTGTTTTTGCAGCATCGCCATCAACCGCAGCGATTCAAAAATATCGAGCGTGTTGTTGCTGACGGGGCCATCGGTTGCCAGCCCCACGGCGATGCCCGCCGCTTGCAGGTCGAAAATCGGGGTGAGCCCCATGCCCAACTTGAGGTAGGTTTTCGGCGCGTGTGCCACGCCGATTTTGCCACCGGAAGCCTGCATCAGCGCGATGTCTTCCGGCAAAATGCCGCAACCGTGCGCGATGATGGTCGGCACGGAAAAAACGCCCGCATCCGCCAACACTTGGATGGGTGTTTTGCCGTGTTTTTGCAGACTGGCTTCGGTTTGCCCCAACGTTTCGGCGGCGTGAATGTGAATGCCGACCCCCAAATTTTTGGCGTGCGCCACCGTCGCCCGCAGAAAATCATCATCGCAGGTGTATGGCGCGTGCGGCGCCATCAGCGCGGTGATGCGCCCGTTTGCTTGCTCCTGCCAGCGCGAGACAAATTCGGCGGTGGCATCGAGCGCGTCATACCCCTGACTGCCGAACACCGCCCAGCCGAGCACGGCCCGCGTGCCTGCCTGCCGGACGGCTTCGGCGGCTCTGTCCATAAAAAAATAGTGGTCGGCGACGGTGGTCACGCCACCTTCAATCATTTCCGCCAATCCCAACTGCATCCCCCAAAAAACATCATCTTCCGTCAAATTGCTTTCGAGGGGCCACATATATTCATTGAACCATTTTTCGATGGAAACATCTTCTGCCAGCCCGCGAAAAATGCCCATCGGCACGTGGGCGTGGGTGTTGATGAG
>JANTHQ010000424.1 GCA_024762375.1 Anaerolineaceae bacterium | reverse complement strand
CCGCGCTGAAAAAAGTGGCATCCACCAGCGAAAAATCCACCCCGCTGACCATCTCCCGCACATCCGTTTCCCATTTGTCCCAACTGTCAATATCCGGGCAAAAAAAGAGCGACCGCTTTTCGCCCCGAAAAACGAATGCCAGCGTGTCGCTCCACTCGTTGCGGTGCGGCACGGGGTACGCCGTCACCGACAAATTCGGGCTGATGACGGTTTCGGCGCGCGGCGAAAGCGTTTGCAGTGTGATATTCCCATCGGCAACCAGTTGCGCCCATGGCGCGTGCTGCCGCAGAAAATCGCCCATCAGCGGGCTGGCGAACACCGGCACGCCGCGCGTCGCCATAATTTCCTTTCCCAAATGAAACAATCCGGTATAGTGCCCCACGTGAGCGTGGGTGAGCAAAATGCCCGCCAGCGAAAAATCGGGGGCGCGGGTGTGCAGCATTTCCAATTGTTCGGGAAAATCGGGGGTGGCATCAACCAGCCAGAATTTCCGGGCGCGATGGTCAATCAGCCCCAAACTGACAACCGGCTGCCGCCGGGCGGGGTTTTCGCGGGCGCGGCGACAGGTTTCGCAGTGACAGCCGGCGTGCGGTATGCCGCCATCTTGGGCGATGCCCAGCAAAATTGCATCAATTGCGGGCATTCTGTTCGGCAACGGCTTCATCTCGCAGCACCCGGCGCAACACTTTTCCCGCCAGCGACATCGGCAGTTCGTCGCGGAAAATCACTTTGCGCGGCACTTTATATTCCGCCAAATGTTCGCGGCAAAATCGCCGAATTTCGCCGGAAGTGGCGGTTTCGCCCGCTTTCAGTTTCACATACGCCGTAATTTGCTCGCCGCGCACTTTGTGCGGCACGCCGATGACTGCCGCTTCTTCAATTTTGGGATGGGTGTACAGCACTTCTTCCACCTCGCGGGGGTAAACATTGAATCCGGCGGCGAGAATCATATCTTTTTTGCGGTCAACGATGGTGAAATAGCCGTCTTCATCCATCACGGCGATGTCACCGGTGTGCAGCCAGCCATCGGTCAGGGTTTGGGCGGTTTCTTCCGGGCGATGCCAGTAGCCGCTCATCACCTGCGGGCCTTTCACCAGCAATTCCCCCGGTTCGCCGATGGGCATTTCGGTGACGCCGTCTTCCGCGCTGACAATTTTCGCATCCGTGCCGACTGTCGGCACGCCGACCGTGCCGTATTTCCGCACCCCTTCGCGCGGGTTGACGTGTGTCACGCTGGCGGCCTCGGTCATGCCGTATGCCTCGGCGATGCGTGCGCCGGTTTTGGCTTCAAATTGTTTGATGATTTCCACCGGCAGTGGCGCACCGCCGCTAAAACAAACTTTGATGGAAGTCATATCCACTGCATCCGCGCCGGGAAAATTGAGCACGGCAGTGTACAGCGCGGGTACACCCAAAAAGAAAGTCGGCCTTTCGGTTTTGATGGAATCCACCAAATCTTTAATTTCGAATCGCGGTAGCAGCACCAGTGTGGCAGCAATGTGCATGCCGAGATTCATCACCGCCATGCCGTAAACGTGAAAAATCGGCAGGATGACCACCGCGCGGTCGGTGGCGGGCTGGTGTCCCTGCAGCAGAAAATGCTGAATTTGGGTGACGCTGGCAACCAGATTTCGGTGCGACAGCATAGCGCCTTTGGGCAGGCCGGTTGTGCCGCCGGTGTATTGCAGGCACGCCAGCGCGGCCGGTTCGGCGGGGTGGGGGTCGGTGCGTGGGGGTGATTTCAGCAGTTTTTTGAATGAAAGAACGCGCTTGCCATCGTATGGTACATCTACCCATTTGCCGTTCTTTTTCAGCAGAAAAGGCATCGCCAGCGCTTTGATGAACGGGAGAAAATCCTGCACGCCGGTGGCGATGATGCGCTTGATGCCCAATTCGCGGCAAACGGCATCCACTTTGGGGAACATCAAATCGAGGGTGATAACCGCGTTCACGCCCGCGTCGCCCCACTGATGCACCAATTCCCGTTCGACATACAGCGGGTTGGTCAGCACGGTTACGCCGCCGATCCACAGGGTGGCATAATAGGCGATGACCATCTGTGGCGAGTTGGGCAGAATAATGCCCACCCGGTCGCCGGGCTGTACCCCCAGCGACTGCAGTGCGCCCGCGAATTTCTGCACGTGCGCCAGCAGTTGGCGGTAGGTCAGCCGCGCGCCCATAAAAACGGTGGCGGGGTGGTTCGGGTAGTCAGTGGCGGCTTGGCGCAAAAAATCGGGGATGGTCAGGTCGGGCACATCCAGCGTGTGCGGCACGCCGTCATCATAAAATTTTAACCATGGGCGGTTTTTCATAAGCGAGTCTCCATTCCATTTCAGTATAGAGCATTTCGGGGCGAAATTCAATGCATCTCTGGTACTTTTTCAAAACGCATCAAGGGTTTACCGATGCCGCTATCAATGGTACAATATCGGTGTGACTGAAATCCATTGCCGCGCTGTGACGATATATGCTTTCTGAAACTACCGCCCAACCAAATTGGTCAACCACACTCACCAATAATGTGAAGGATTTGACGCGCTATTTGGCGCAGCCGATTGACCTGTTCACACATTACAACCTGCAATACCTCCGCCCCGATTTGATTGCAGGTTTCACGCTGGCGATTATTGTGCTCCCGCAGAGTATCGCGGCGGCATTGCTGGCAGAGTTGCCTGCCACCACCGGGCTGTACACGGCGATTGTCGGGGCGTTGTTTGGCGCGCTGTGGGGGTCATCGAACCAGTTGCACACCGGCACCAACAACCCGGTGTCGCTGCTGGTTTTTTCGGTGCTGATTGGGGTGGCTGTGCCC
>JANTHQ010000423.1 GCA_024762375.1 Anaerolineaceae bacterium | reverse complement strand
GCAGGCCCGGGGTTTCGTCGGGACGGGGGGTGGTTCCGGTGGCAATGATGAGAAAATCGTAATCAAGATAACGGCTGTCGCGCGAGATGCGGACGCGATTGTTCTCCGGTTCAATCATTTCGATGGTGGAGACAATCATCTCCACCCCGGCGGGGATGAAATTGCGTTTCGGTTTGATGACATCAGATTTACCATAGATGCCAAAGGGGATGAACAGGAAACCGGGCTGGTAGTAATGGGTTTCGTTTTCGTCTACGATGGTGATTTTCCATTCATCCGGGTCGAGGATGTGATACAGTTTGTTGGCGACCATTGTACCTGCGGTTCCGGCGCCGAGAATGAGTACCTTTTTCATAAAAGTTGTCTCCCTGAAATTTATTGGTTGATAATTTGAGCGATTGCTTCTAATTTGCCCACCATTTGTCGGCGCTCGGTGATGATGTGCGCCAAAATGTTGGCAAATCGTTGGGCCATTTTTAATACTGCGGTGGTTTGTTCGGCAGACAGAAATGAAACTTCATCGAGATACGGGTTGAACGCGTCTGCCGTTACGCCAAATTCACCGGCGATTTCCGCCAAATGTTCGGGGGCGGGGGGCCACTCGCCGGGGGCGATGCCGCCGATGATGACCATCCCTTTCAACTCGCGCCCCACGCGGATGAGGCCGCGCGTGCCGAGCAACCCCAAGTGGCTGCGGATGAGTTTCGGCTCCAGTTCCAGAATTTCGCCGAAATGCGCCCAGTCTGCGATACATTTTTCCAGCGCGTTGGGCAGTTGGCTGATGGCTTTGAAGGGGCCACACGGATGACTGACTTCGGTGACCGGCTGGCCGCTCATATCGGTGACGACGATCATGATGTCCATCAGGTCGGCAAAGGTTTCTTGCATAAGTTGCACGCATTCGAGAGGGAGTAATTTTTCCAGAGGTGCATCCGGCAAGTTGCCGGTGGTGGTTGTGGATTGTACAGTGGGTGTTGCCGTAGCGGGGGTGGCACTGTCACTGAGCCATTGCGAGACTTGGTCGGAAGGGAAGCGCCACTGTCTGCCGACACGCATCGCCGGGATGCTTCCGGCTTCTGCCATGCGGTAAACAGTAGAGCGGTCAACGTGGAGTAAATCTTGAATATCTTTTGCGGTGAGCATATCAGCCATTTGGGTTCCCTTTCCAATCGTGAAAGAATTATCATTCTTTCGGTGTTATTCTACTTTGTTTGCAAAAAATGCACTAGTGACAAATGTCACGTCTTTGTGCGACAAGTGTCACTAGTGCATATTATGCATATTATGCAGATAATGCACAAATCAAGGCGGTTTGAATTTCGCCACTGAATTGTGTACAATGCTTGTATGATATTCAAATGAAAACGGGGGTTCACAGTGCAGCGAACAGTATTGGAAGCAAAACGGTTGGGCGTTTACTCTTGCCATCCTGAAACCACATTGCAGGATGCTACCTGCCGGATGGTAGCACGAGATGTTAGCGCATTGGTGGTGGTAGACCAGCGTGGTTATCTGCGGGGTATCTTGTCTCGAACGGATTTACTGCGGGCGTATGCTGCGGGCGGCGATTGGATGGCGCAACCCGTTTCGGCGGTGATGAGCACCGATGTGGTGACCGTCACACCGGATGCCACGCTCGATTTGGTTGCGCAACTGCTGTTGCAGGACCATATCCATCGGGTGGTGGTGGTTGAACGCGAAACAGATGGTATTGTGCCCATCGCTGTGGTGTCCGATAGCGATTTTGTGTACCATATGTCCAAAGAAACGTGCGAGATGTAATTTTACGGAAACTGAAATTCAAACGCTTTGTGTGGGCGACAAGCGTAGCATGTGCTGGGGTGCTCGTCGCCGGCAGCGATGGGCTGGCCGCACATTGAGCATTTCGTCAACTCTCCGGCGGCAAGATAGCGTGGTTTTTTGCTGAGTACGGTTGGGGTCGGCGTAATTTTTGCCAGCGAAATGGCATCTTCCGGGCAGGCAACTTCGCAGATGCCGCAGTCATCACCCAGACAAAGCGCGGGATGGAACCCCAGCGCAAACCGTTTCTCATCGCTGGGAAATGTCAGCGCACCGGTGGGGCAGAAACGGGCACACAAACCGCACGCCGTGCATTTTTCGGGCGAAACGACCACATCCAGTACCGGCAACGCGCTGTCGGTATCGTGGGGCAGTGGCGCAGGTTCGGGCACTGTTTCCAGTTTTGAATCCAAAAACGATAAAATCCGGGCGCGCTGTGCGGGGACAAAATGCGGCAGCCGCTCCGATACCGGCACAAATCGCCCCAGCGATGCGGGGTCAACCGGGTCTTCTGCCAGCACCGCCCCAACACTCTCTTTTCCCAATTGCGAAATTGATTTGAAAAAACCGCGCCGCGAAACGGGCGGACGGTCAACGTCCACCACCGAGCGCGGCACGACGGGCGCATCGGCGGGCTGCTGCGATTGCAGCCGGATGGGCGAAAACTCGCCGAGCGTTTCGGCCCATGCGTTTGTCCGCGCCACCGATTGCTCAATATAGGTATGCACCGAACCGATGGGACAATCGGCGCAGTGCGAATCATCCAGCACAATGGCATGTTCCTGTTGGGTGAGCGGCAGCAAATGTGCCGGAGATAGTGCCGCCAGACAGCGTTTGGTCTGCACAGCAACGGCTGTATGTCCGTGCGCGGGGTCGGGGTGTTCCGGACAAACCAGCGAAACGGCAGTTACCGGCAACACGGCAGTGGTTTGCGGCAGGCGGTTCAGCGTGGGGTCGGGGCGGGTGAAGGCGTTGGTGGGGCATGCGTGCAGACACAAGCCGCAGTGGATGCAGGCTTCAGCGTT
>JANTHQ010000422.1 GCA_024762375.1 Anaerolineaceae bacterium | reverse complement strand
CTCCCCCAATTTTGGGGGAGGGGGAACAAAAGGGGGGATGGGGGAAACTGAAAATATCCGGTTTTCGCCCAAAATTTTATCATTTCTGATTTTCATCAAATCTCAGACTGCGTAAGGTGAGGGAGTAACATAAAATGAGCGACATCAAACACGAAAAATCGTGCGGTGCAGTAATTTTCAAGCGTGGAAACGACCAAATTCTATACCTGACGGTGGAATATAAAAAGGAAAAAGGCTATTGGGGGCTGGTGAAAGGGCACGTGGAAAAAGGCGAAACGGAGCACGAAACCGCCCGTCGCGAAATTTATGAAGAAGTCGGGTTGAAAGACCTGACATTTTACGATGGCTTTCGTGCCGAAATCAGTTATTCGCCTGCGCCGGGTGTGGAAAAACTGGTGGTGTTTTTCCTCGCCGAAACACACACGGACGATGTGCAATATCTGTGGGATGAACACGTGGCGCACCGGTGGCTGCCGCTGGACAAAATTTTGCCCGTGCTGACATACAATCTCGACCGGGATGTGGTGCGTCAAGCCGATGAATTTCTGAGCACCGCGCGTACATCACATTGACAGGCATCCATCGCTATGTTATGATGAGCAACCTTGCGGCGATTTTTGCGTAATGGATTGGTATGGCAGCACATTTTCAAACTCTAGAAACATATTGGCTCTCGATGGCAGGTGGGGAAATTCCCCAACTTGGTATTTGGAGTTACATTCTGCTGGCGGCACTGGTTGCCGTTGAGGGGCCCATCGCGACCCTGCTGGGGGCTGTTGCAGCTGCCAGCGGATTGCTGCGTCCCGGATACGTTTTCGTCGCCGCCTCTGCCGGTAATTTAACCGCCGATGCCCTGTGGTACTCGCTGGGATACGCCGGAAAAATCGACTGGATAAAACGGTTGGGCAAGCGTTTCGGGCTGCACCCGGAATATATCACCTGGTTTCAGCAGCAAATGCAAACCCACGCCGTGAAAATTCTTTTTGTCGCCAAATTGACGATGAGTCTTGCCCTGCCCGCACTGATTGGGGCGGGGTTGGCGCGCGTCCCGTGGCGGCGATGGTTCGGCACAATTTTCGCCGCCGAACTTCTGTGGACAGGCGGGTTGGTGGTAGCAGGTTACTATCTCAGTCAATATCTGCGTCAATTGGAATTGGGATTCCAAATTGCGGCGGGCATCGCGCTGATAGCAGCGCTGCTGGCGTTGATACACTATCTGAAAAACCACGCGCCGAGATTTGAGACAGACAAGGGACAAGAAGCAGGAAGCGAGCAGTAAAAAGAATCCCATTCTCCCTGCTCCATACTTCCAATCCCATAAAAAAAGGAATTATTATGCGAATTATCATCGCGGGGCAAACATATTACCCCGGCAATAACGGGCAAGCGGTATTCACCATTCGGCTGGCGGAGGGGCTGGCAAAAATGGGACACGACGTGGCAATGGTTGTCCCCGCCGAAGAATTACACACCCGGCGAACGGTGAAAAACGGCGTGCTGGTGCTGTCCATCGCCGCAATCCACCTGAAAACCCTGCACGACAACGCCTATTTTTCGCCCGCACCGATGGGCGCCATCAAAAAATTGTTCAAAACCTTCAAGCCCGATATCGTCCATCTGCAAGACCATTACCCGCTCAGCCGAGTCGTCTATCAGGTGGCAAAAAAGAATCGAGTGCCGGTGATGGGCACGAACCATTTTCTGCCGGAAAATGTGATGCCCTACCTGCCCATCCCGCAGAAATTGCACGGGGTGGCAAATTGGCTGCTGTGGTACAGCGTGCTCAGTCTGTACAACAAACTCGATTATGTCACCACACCGACCGCCACTGCCGCACGCATCATTCGCGGGCAATCGCTGCGCGCCCCGGTGAAACCCGTTTCGTGCGGGGTGGATATCCGCCGCTTCCACCCGGATGCTACCGTCAATCGCGCTGAAATGCGCCGCAAATATGGGCTTTCGACCGAAAAAACGATCCTCTTTTATGTGGGGCGCATCGATGCCGAAAAACGGTTGGATGTGATGATTCGCGCGCTGAAAATGCTGGGGCGCAGCGACGTGCAATTTGCCATCGCCGGAAAGGGTGAACATCGCCCCGCGCTGGAAACGCTGACGGCAGAATTGGGGTTGACCGAACAAGTGAAACTCCTCGGATTTGTGCCCGATGACGACCTGCCCGCGCTCATCAACAGCATCGACATTTTCGCAATGCCCAGCGAAGCCGAATTGCAGAGCATCGCCACGCTGGAATCGATGGCCAGCGGCAAACCGGTCATCGCCGCCGATGCCCGCGCCCTGCCCGAACTGGTCGAAACGGGGGTAAACGGCTACCTCTTCCGCGCGGGCGACATCGCCGATGCCACTCGCGGGCTGCAAACCCTGCTGAACCGGCGCGCCGACTGGGCGAAACTCGGTGCTGCCAGCCGCGAAAAAGCGGAACCACACGGGCTGGAAAACACCCTTCACCGTTACGAAGCCCTTTATTTCCACCTGAATCCAAATGCCCGGCCTGTCAAACATCGTATTGACAAAAAACGGTGGGCAAGCATATAATAAGCCAGATTTTTACAAACATCGTTTGCAAATAAACCAAAACGTAAAACCGGGCACTCATTGGTTGAGAGCATTGCGTTTTGCGTTTCGTCATATTTGCCGACGGCCAACACAGTGGTGGTTTACCCAGGAGGAAAGATGCCCGCAAAATCGAACGTAAAAAAAGTAGTATTGGCATACAGCGGCGGATTGGATACCAGCGTCATCGTGCCGTGGTTGAAAAACAACTACGGCTGCGAAGTTGTGTGCGTTTGCGCCAATCTTGGCCAAGAAGATGAG
>JANTHQ010000421.1 GCA_024762375.1 Anaerolineaceae bacterium | reverse complement strand
TGCAACCGCGCGCAGCAAAGCCGCACTGCTGACATCGCCGCGCCGGGCATTTTTTGTCGGGCTGGCAAATTACATTTTTGTGGGCGGCATTTCACTGTTGCTGCTCAATGCGGGGGACGTGCTGGCGATAGCGGGCGCGCTCATTTTTGCGGGGCTGGTCAGCATCACCATGTTCGGGCTGGCGGGATTGGCGCTGCTCACCGGTGAACGGCTGGCGGAACTGCGTCGAGTAGAAATGTCGCCATTCAAACAAATCGTGTGGGGCGCGCTGACCCTGGAAATCGCGATGGTGAGTTTTCCGGTTTTCGGTTGGATTGTGGTTGCCCCCGCGGTGCTGATGGTGTCTTTCGGCGCGGCAGTGGTGGCATGGCGCAATCGGAAAATGGAAATAAATTAAAGCTACCCCCTCCCATCGCTAACGCGACTCCCTCCCCCTTGCAGGGGGAGGGTTGGGGAGAGGGTAATTCTGAAAGGAGCAACTTATGATTATGGCAGATGTATCCGCAGTTTTTGGCACACTTTTGGCGCTCGGAATCGCCTTTCCGGGATTGATGTTGGTGCTGGTGATGACCTTTCCCGCACTGACCGAGCGTGCCGAAACCCGCATCACCCGCACGCCGTGGAAATCGTTTTTTCTCGGTGCGCTGACGCTTGGAATCGCACTCATTCCGGTCATCGGGCTGTTCAATCTGCCCGATAGCAGCGCACAGTTTTTCGGATTCGTCGGGGTGGCAATTTTGCTTTCGGCGGCGAGCATCGGTGCGGCAGGGTTGACCCGCGCGCTCGGCAAACGGCTGGCGGCGCTGGGGCTGACCGCATCGGCAGCGGGCGAAACCGTGCGCGGCGCAGTCGCGCTCGAACTGGCGGCGGTGTTCCCGCTGGTGGGTTGGTTTATCATCATCCCCATCACGCTGATTACCGCATTCGGCGCAACCGTTTTTGCCATTCTGCGCTGGCTGCCGAAAGACCGTATCGAAAAACCCGCACCCATCACCCCACCCGCAGAACCCGCATCGGCATAAAACAGTTCCCCTCTCCCTAACCCTCTCCCCAATGGGGAGAGGGAACAGCCCCTCCCCCTTACAGCGGGAGAGTTGGGGAAGGGGTAAAACACAGAAGGTATCCCTATGATTTCTCGCCGGAATTTTCTAAAATTGAGCGGCATCGGCATTGCCGGGGCGACACTCGCCGGGTGCGGGGTGTCCGAAATTGATATGAACGCGCTCGTTCCCCCCATCGCGCTGAATGCCTTTCCCACCGCCGACCCGCCCGCCGATTGGCGCGTGCTGAACCGCATCACCTTCGGCCCCACCACCGCAGAACGCGCCCACGCCGCCGACATCGGGTTGGACGCGTTCATCGAAACGCAACTCGCGCCCGATTCCATCGAAGAGGATTGGCGCGCCGAATGGCGCATCCGCCGCATCGAAAGCCTGCACCAGCCCGCCGCCAATCTGTACATCCGCAGCCCCGAAAAACAGGAGGGTTTGCGGCTCGATTTACAGCGCGGCACAACCCTCCGCGCGGTGTACAGCCGCCGTCAATTGTATGAAGTGATGGTCAATTTTTGGAGCGACCATTTCAACATTGACCAAACCAAAGGCGATTGCACCTTCCTGAAAATTGTGGACGACCGCGATGTCATCCGGCGGCACGCGCTGGGCAACTTCCGCGACCTGCTCTTCGCCAGCGCGCACAGTCCCGCCATGCTGGTTTATCTGGACAACCAGCAAAACCGGGCGGGCATTCCGAATGAAAATTACGCCCGCGAAGTGATGGAACTGCACACGCTCGGCGTGGGCGGTGGCTACACGCAAAATGATGTTATGGAACTGGCGCGCTGCCTCACCGGGTGGACGGTGAAAGACCATTTTTATCGCGGGCAGTTTACTTTTAAAGCCGATATGCACGACGACGGGGCGAAAACTGTTTTGGGCATGCCCATTCCCGCCAGAATGAAACAGGCGGGCGCGGAAAAAGTGCTCGACGCGCTGGCGAATCATCCTTCCACCGCGAAATTCATCGCCGCGAAACTGGTGCGCCGTTTTGTGGCGGATGACCCGCCCGCCGCGCTGGTCGCCCGCACTGCCGACACGTTTCTGAAAACCGGCGGCGACATCACGTCAATGCTGAAAACCATCCTCTTTTCGGCGGAATTCCGCCAGCCCGACCCCGTCCGCCGCAAACTGAAACGCCCGTTCAATTTTGTGGTGTCCGCCCTGCGCCAACTCAACGCCGATACCGATGGCGGCGCGCCGGTGCAATCGGTTTTGCGGCAAATGGGGCAGCCGCTCTTTCAATTCCCCACCCCCGACGGCTATCCCGACACCGCCGCCGCGTGGGAGGGAACCCTGCTCACCCGCTGGCGATTCGCTTTCGCGCTGGCGCACAATCAACTGCCGCGCACCAAACTTTCGCTGGGGGAAATGGCGGATTTGGCGGAACACGCCCCCGCGCCCATCGAGAAATTCGCGCCGGGCAGTCGCGGCTTTCAATTGCAGCAATTCGCCATTCTGCTCTTCGGGCAGCCGTTGCCCACCCCGCTCGCCGAAACACTGCTGGCAGATGTTTCGCCGGACGAGCCGCGCGCGCTGCTGGCGGCGCTCATCGGCGCACCGGCGTTTCAGTGGAAATGAAGGTTTCAGGTTGCAGGGTAGCAATCAGCCGTTAGCGGTCAGCAGCCGGTTTTCAGCAATTGACAAAGGACGAATGACAAATGACCAATCACATTTCCAGAAGAAACTTCCTCCAACTTTCTTTCGCGCCGAAAAACACCGCTCCGCGCGGCGATGTGCTAGTGTATGTGTTTCTGCGCGGCGCGGCAGACGCGCTGAATATGGTCGTGCCGCACG
>JANTHQ010000420.1 GCA_024762375.1 Anaerolineaceae bacterium | reverse complement strand
CGGGTGGTGACGCACGAAGAAATCATCAAAGAAGTTTGGGGCGCCGAGAAAAAATCTGCGTTGGGGTCGCTCAAACTTTATATACATTACCTGCGGCAAAAGTTAGAAGAATACCCGCGAGACCCCTATTATGTGTTGGCAGAATGGGGGATCGGTTATCGCCTAAAAGAGCCTTCACTGGCGGCTGAAGCCAGAAATGCCGCATAATCCCCCGTTAAACTCTCTAAAAGTAATCCGGCGTGTCTCGGCGCGTCGGATTTATTTTTTTATGCTTCTGTAAGCCTTCTAACCAATTTCATAGCAACTTCACACAGCATTTTGATGAACTTTTGTTACACTGATATGTAGTGAGGCACGTCTGTGCCCCGTGTGTATGTCCCAAGAAATAAATAATTGCACACAGAGAGAAAAATTATGGCTGGTGAAGAAAGTATGCAAGCAAAAGTTCAAGCAGCACCAACAACGTTTCAAACTGCCGTCAATGCACGTTGGGCAGAACGAATTTTGTTACTATCGGCGATGGCCTTAAACGATGCCGCGATGATTGGTTTGGGGTTCTTGTTTGCCTATCTCATTCGTTTCGAGAGCGGCATCCAATTTGATTACCAACCCATTGCATCGGTGGTTCATTTTTACCAAACGCTGGTTTTCTTGCTCATCCCGTTGTGGATTGGTGTTTTCTGGGCATTCGGATTGTACGACTTCAAAAACCTGTTCAGCGGTTCGAAAGAATATTCACTCGTTTTTAACGCTTCGACACTGGGCATTATGCTGGTTATTGTTTCCACCTTCTTCTACCCCGGATTTGTAATTGCCCGCGCGTGGGTGTTGATGTCGTGGTTGTTGATTACCTTTTTGGTTATGCTGGGTCGTTTCTTTGTGCGCCGCGGAGTGCAGCAACTGCGCGCATCCGGCCGGTTTATGACTCCCGTTTTGGTGGTTGGTACCAACGAAGAGGCGATGGCTATCGCCGAACAGTTGGACAGCAATCCCCGCGCCGGTATCGGTATTGCCGGATTTGTCGATTGTGCCAGCGGCCATGTCGGTCAAGAGTTGTTGCCCGGCGTGCAGGTGGTGGGCAGTATGCCGGCCATCGAGCAACTGGTGATGCAGTATGGCGTGCAAGAAATTATCGTTGCCAGCACGGCCATTTCCCGCGAAGAATTGCTTGAGCTGTATCGCCGGTTTGGTGTGGATAGCAACGTTAATATTCGCATGTCTTCCGGGCTGTACGAAATGCTCACCACCGGCGTGGAAGTGCAAGAAGTGGGCAGTGTCCCGTTGTTCAGCGTTAACAAAGTGCGGCTAACCGGTTCCGAAACTGTGTTGAAGCGCATACTCGACATTGTCGGTTCGCTGGCTGTGCTGACCATCGCCCTGCCAATTATGGTTATCATCGGTATCGCCATTCGGCGAGATTCGAAGGGGCCGGCCATCTATCGCCGGCGAGTTGTCGGTGTGGGCGGCAAAATATTCGACGCTTTCAAATTCCGCACGATGTATGTGGATGGCGCTGAACGATTGGCGGCGCATCCGGAACTAGTGAAAGAACTGGCGGAAAACGGTAAACTCAAAGACGACCCGCGTGTCACCAAAGTCGGCAAGTTTTTGCGCAAAACCAGCCTCGATGAATTGCCGCAGTTGTTCAACGTTTTGTTTGGGCAGATGAGTTTGGTCGGGCCGCGCATGATCACCGAAGAAGAGCAAGAGAAATATGGCAATTGGCGCACCAACCTACTCACCGTCAAACCCGGGATGACCGGTTTGTGGCAGGTCAGCGGCCGCAGCGATGTTTCGTATGACGGGCGGGTAACGCTGGACATGCATTACATTCGCAATTACAGTTTGTGGTTCGACCTGTATATTCTGTGGCAAACCATTCCGGCGGTGCTGCAACGGCGTGGCGCATATTAAAAATATACACGGTTTTCCAGCCCCGACACGCTGTCGGGGCTTTTTTTATGGCTGAAACCACTTTCTAACTTTTTTCATAGCAACTTCAAAGAGCTTTTTGATTAAAAATTGTTACACTTTTGATGCAAAAAGTTGAGGTCAACATCACCATGCGCGCAATTTTTCTCGACAGAGACGGCGTTATCTGCGAAAATCGAACAGACCATGTAAAAACGTGGCAAGAATTTAAATTCCTGCCCGGTGCGAAAGAAAGTTTAGCGGCACTGAGCCGTTTGGGTATGCCGATAGTGGTTGTCACCAATCAGGCCGCTATCAATCGCGGTATGACCACCGTCGCCGCCGTCGAAGACATTCACCGGCGAATGGTGGCGGAAATTGAGGCTTTCGGCGGACGGATTGCCCGCGTGCTATACTGTCCGCACCGCCCCGATGAACACTGCGACTGCCGGAAGCCCGAACCGGGGATGCTGTTGCGCGCCGCAGCGGACATGAATCTCGACCTTGACGGCTCGTACATGGTTGGTGATGCGTTGACCGATATGCAGGCCGGGCTGCGCGTGGGGGCAGAATCAATTTTTGTGCTCAGTGGGCGCGGATTTGGGCAGTTGCTGCCCGCATTGCGCACCATCGGCGATGATTTGACTGTGGTGCGCAGTATTGTCGGTGCAACGGCGCATATCTTAAATGCAGAAATAACCCACCCGCGCACGGCAGTTTTCGATATGCCCGTTTCTGCGCCGGTAAACAGGTAAATTGTTGACCCATGTTTGAGCAATTGCGCTACTACATTCACGGGCAAGCGTCCGGTTTTCCCCGCTATATTTGGGAACAGTTGATTTTCGGGTTGTTTGGTTGGATACCCACAGTTATCGGCGTGGCGCTGCGAGCGGTTGTCTACCGAATGGCGATAAAAATGCGGGGAACCGCGGCCATCGAAAAT